>JBGPGZ010000204.1:0-7490 GCA_041484175.1 Cyclobacteriaceae bacterium
GCGAATTTGCCCTTCAGGACAGCTACCGGTTTGAATGCAGAGAGAAAGAAAGCCGGATAAAGCCCGGCCAAAATCGCCACGACGACGGCGGCCATGAAAAGAAGACCATAGAACCAAAGACTCGACACGGGCAACACAAGTTGCTTGTCAGCAAGTGTATTGAAAATTGGAAGGAAAAAATAAGCAATCATCAACGCAAGTCCGAATGAAAGTAGGGTAAGGATAAATGATTCAGACAAGAACTGATTGATCAATTGCCATCGATTCGAACCCATCACCTTCCGCACGCCTACTTCACGGGCCCTGTTGGCCGACCGCGCGGTTGATAAATTCATGAAGTTGATGCACGCAATGATCAGGATGAAAATGGCGATGGCAGAAAATAGATAGACGTACGTGATGCTTCCATTCGGCTCAAATTCTCCCAAGAGTGCCGAGTGCAAATGAATGTCCGTCAACCGGGTGAGCGTGTATTCCCAGATGTTTCCGGAGGCATGAAATTTTTCAAGCGTTGCGTCACTGCCAACGGCATCGGCAATCTGCGGCCCAACATATTTTTGAACGAAAGCAGGAAATTTGGACTCTAATGCCTTGGCATCCGTCCCTTCGCGCATCAGGAGATACACATGGAAGTCACTGCCACCAATGAGCGTAACAGACTTGGCCTCGTCCAGGCCGGCAATCGCCCGCAGAATATCGAAATGGAAGTGACTGTTGGCGGGAATGTCCTCATAAACAGCTGTAACCTTGCAGTTTGAATCATCATCCAGGATCAAGCTTTGCCCCAGGGCGCTTCCGTCAGGGAAATATTTCTTCGCCATCTTTCGGCTGATCGCGATGGTGTTGGGTTCGCGAAGTGCTGCACGCGCGTTCCCCTCAAGGACCGGGATGGAAAAGATATCAAAGAAGGTGCTGTCGCTCCAGATCACATTTTCCTTTGTCTTCTCATGACCATCAACATTGCGCACATATCGTCGTCCCCAATTGCGGAAGCGCACGATCGATTCTATTTCCGGATAATTTTGCCTGAAAAGCTCGGCCATGACCGGATAGCCGGTAGCAATATGAAAGTGGTTCGTACCAAATTTGATTTCTGTGTTCAGCCGGTAAATCCTGTTTCCCCTGGTATGGTACAGGTCATAAGTGGATTCGTTCACAACGAATAGCAGGATCACAAGGCAAGCCGCAATGCCAACAGAAAGCCCGCTGATATTGATGAACGTATAAAACCTTTGCTTTCGTAGCGTGCGAACTGCTGTGATGATGTAATTCCTTATCATTTTCGATGATGGTTTTGATCTGAGGCGTCTCTATCCCTTATTAGGACGCACCAGGGTGAGAAGAGGTTGCAGTCTGATAGAAACAAAAGTGAAGTCGGGGCCCCCGATTGGCATCGGGTCAGGCTGCCCGACGAAGCCCTCGGTACACAACGCGATGAAATGCAGAATAAAAAGGCCCACCAAGCTCACTTCAGAGAGCAAAGCTTGGCGGGCGAAGTCGGGGTGAGAGGATTCGAACCTCCGACCTCTACGTCCCGAACGTAGCGCACTAGCCGGGCTGTGCTACACCCCGATAAATTTACACCGACACCGAATAAGGCCCCAAAAATAAGGAATCGCTTTCAAAAGTTGCTAACTTTCTCGCCTTGAAATCAAGGTTATGAAAAAACAAACCCGAAGAACATTTATCACCAGCGCCGCCGCCCTCTCGGTGACGGCAGCCTCTCCTTTGATCGCTATGAAAAATGAAAAACCTGTCCTCGTTCACCATGTATTCTTTTGGCTAAAAAACCCCGACTCGGCTGCCGACCGCGCCAAACTGATAGCGGGGCTGCGCACCCTGCAGAAAATTGAAACCGTCCGCTCGCTTCATATCGGCGTGCCCGCCGATACCGCCAAGCGGCCCGTGGTCGATTCCAGCTACAGCGCCTCGGAGCTGATCTTCTTTGATGATGTGGCAGGTCAGAACATTTATCAGGACCACCCCATCCACAAAAAGTTTGTCGAGGACCATTCATCCCTGTGGGAAAAAGTGATCGTCTATGATTCGTTGACCGTTTAAACTTAACTCGGGTAAATTTTTTCTGTCGATTTGAATCCAGACTCTTTGGACTGGTCTCCAGTTTCCGCAAACGATTCATCCCGCCGACACACCGATTACCGATTACCAAACTCCCCATGACTAAGGACCAATGACCAAGGACAGTGCCCGGCGCTTAACTCTCAACCCACTTCTTAAACGCACTCGCCTTCTCACGGCTGATCTCCAGTTCCAGGTTGAAAGGCGGTTTTAGCTCTACCATCAGCCCTTTGTGCGTAGCCTTGATCCGACCCACGGTTTGAATATGGATCAGGTATTGGCGGTTGACACGGAAAAACTGCGCCGGATTGATAAGGCTTTCTATTTCATCCAGTGTTCCGTGCTCGCTGATCAACTTCGCCTGTTGGAGCGTATGGAGATAGATCAACTCTTCCTTGTGGAAAAACCCGATGTCCTCCACCATCACGGGTACGAGCGTATTGCGATGCAGCGTCAGGAAACGCTCCTTGTATTTTTTCTGCGGACTCCCCCATTGGCTCAGTAGTACTTTTAACTGCTCACCGCGGGCAGCATCCACAGTCAGCGATTTGTACTTCTTCAACGCAGTTTCCAACTCGTTGATATCAATGGGCTTTAACAAATAATCTATGCTGTTGAGCTTGAAGGCGCGAATGGCGTACGCGTCGTAGGCCGTCGTAAAAATAATAGGGCCCTGAAAATGAAGGTCCTCAAAAATCTCAAAACTGATTCCGTCCGAAAGCTGGATGTCGGACAGGATCAAATCGGGGGCCGGATGTTGGGCAAACCATTGGCGGCCGGAGCTTACACTGTTCAGGGGCCCCAACACGTTGGCCGAAGGTTCAATTTTCTGAATCAGTCCCCGCAAGTCACGGGCTACCAGGGGTTCATCCTCGATCATGAGAATGTTCATAATAAAGGTACTTTCACGGTAAAGCGCGTCTCGCTGGTTTCCAGGACAACCGCCCGGTCTGTCATAAATCGGTACAGCGATTTCAAGTTTTCCAACCCTTGCTTATTGGAGGTTTCCACCAATTTCCTTTTTTGCAGATTATTACTTACCACCAGGTAGTCGCCGGAAGAAAAGACCTCTACCACAAGGGGTTTTTCACTGTCGATCACGTTATGCTTGAGGGCATTCTCGATCAGGATCTGGAGGGTAACAGGCACAATGGTGCTTTCCAATGCTTTCTCGCTGATCTCAAAATTGATTTTCAGCGCATGGCCAAATCGCGTCTCCGCAAGAAATACGTAGTTCTTTATGAAATCCAATTCGGTTTGCAGGCTCACAAAATTCCTGTCTTTGTGCTGGAGTACGTAGCGGTATACTTTTGACATGTGTTGCAAAAATTGGGAAGCCAGGGCCTGGTTCTCCGAGATCAAACTGTTCAACGAGGTCAAGGCGTTGAAAAGAAAGTGGGGATTCAGTTGATTTTTGAGATTGTCGAATTGCACCAGTGCTTTTTCCTTCTCCAGCTTTTCGGCCTGAATGATGGATTCCTTCCATTTTTCGATAAAGAATGCGATGAAAAAGCCAAAATTGATAATGGCCCCGATCAAAATGAAAAGAACAAAGGTTGAGGCGCGGAAAAGCGCGTCGAGCGTAAACGGCAAATAGGGTTCACCAAAATAATAGAGAAGAATCCGGAATAAAACCATGAAGGCGGCCCCCATGCCAATCTGTACAATGATCCGGCCAGGGATGGTCCGCTCGAAAGGAAGAACCTGATTTAGTTTTTGGTTGACAAAATAGAAAAACTCCCAGACAAGACTGAAAAAAAGAATGGACCACAAGAAAATTTTCAGATTAAGCGCAAGACCAAATTCGGGAAAACGCCAATAGCGGATAAAGAATCCGCCAACAGCAATAATCAAAATGATGGCGTAATTCTTAAGGTAATTTCTCCTGCTGGCAGTGTTTGTTGAAATCATAAAATTCCAATTCCATCCATGTTTTAAGTCTTGGTTAACCCTTTGCCTTTTTCTTTCTCTCTTCTTAGCCTGAGTTGCTCTTCTCTTTTTGACTTGTCAAAATTAAGCAGGGCGATCTCAAAGTGCTGTAAATAAGATTGCCGCACCTTAACGTCAACGACCGGGACATATGCGTTACTTCTTATCATTAGCCGCAGTGATTAGTTTAAGGTTTAACAATTTTTCCATCGCTCATCTCCACCACCCGGTCTGAATTCCTGGCGAATTCGTTATCGTGGGTTACCGCAATGATCGTTTGCTTGTACTTGTGCGTCAGCTCCCTAAAGATATCAAATACCAGGCGGGTATTGTAAGAGTCAAGATTTCCGGTGGGCTCATCCCCCATGATGATATCGGGATCGTTGATCAGGGCCCGTGCAACGGCCACCCGTTGCTGCTGGCCTCCGGACAATTTGCTGGATCGCTTTTTTGCGTGTTCTTCGATGCCCAGCACCTTCAATTTCTCGTAGGCCCTGTCTTCTACTTCCTGGTGACTGTACTGATTAAGCTTGAGTGCCGGGATCATTACATTCTGCAACACGGTAAACTCCGGCAACAGATAGTGAAATTGAAACACAAACCCAATGTGCTGGTTACGGAAACGCGCCAGCTCATCTTGTTTTTTTCCCGTGAGACGCTCGCCGGCAATTTCCAATTCACCTTCATAATCCGTGTCCATGGTGGAAAGCACATACATCAGCGTTGACTTACCGCAGCCGGATTTTCCCACCAGGGTTAGAAATTCTCCCCGGTCAACGGAAAGATCAATTTCCTTCAACACCTGGAACTTCTCCGGTTCGTAAAAGTATTTGCTGACCTTGTGTGTCGTTAAGACTCTCTCCATGTCGAATTAGAACTATTGGCCTCTTAAAATTTCAATAGGGTCTACACCGGCCGCCTTCCGCGAAGGCATATATCCGGCAATCGCCGTTGTTGACACGCCGAATAGGATGCCGATCACATAATACCGGGGATCAAAATTGACCGGAAAATGGTCAAGGCTGACGATGTCACCTCCGGGGAAATGCGCTTTAGAGATCATCACCGACAAAATGTATCCGATCAGCAACCCGGCCAGGCTTCCTGCAAAACCAATCACCAACGACTGGATCATGAATATCTGTTTTACATCCCTGCCGGCAAATCCAGTCGCCTTGAGAATGGCGATGTCTTTCATCTTATTGTAAATCGTCATGTTCAGAATATTGTAAATGCCAAAGCCTGCCACGATCAGGAGCGTGATCGAAACCGCATACGTAATGATATTCCGGATCTTATTTCCCGTCAGAAACGTGGAGTTCGCCGTTTCCCAATCTTCCGCCTTGTAGCCAAACGATTTCTGCAATTCCGGAGCGATCAGTTTGGCCTGATGCAAGTCCTTGAGCTTGATATTGATGTCGGTAATATACCCTGCGTCTTTCTGCAAAATAGCCTGGGCGGTTGAAATATTGGCATAGCTGCGCACATTGTCGACGGCTCCAAGGCCCATTTGAAAAGTACCCAGAATTTTCAGCGTAAGGGTGTAACCCTGTGGCGTTGTGATGACCACCCTGTCCCCCAGGCGGACGTTGAGTTTGCGGGCCAGGCCCGTTCCCATAATAATGCCACTGCGATTGGTCAGCAGATCTTCCATCCTCCCCGACTTCATCTTTGAACGCAAATCAAAAAGTTTGTTTTCTTCCATTATCTCCACACCCAGAATATTCCCATTGAGCTGGACGGGGCCATAGTTGTAAAATACCTGTGACGAAAGCATCGGCGACACCCCTTGCACGCGTGGGTCTTCGCGAATGATCTGTATGAGCTCGGAAGCGTTGCGCAATTTTGGCGTTTCGTTTTTTGGTTTTTGATGATAAACCAGGTTCATCCCTCCCGGATTCTGTTCTTCAATAATCTGTGAGCGCGATTGAGTCACATCATTGTAGATGTGTATGTGCGGAGAGGAAGTCATGGTCAGGCCTTCGGTAAAATCATTCAGCCCGGTCATCAGGCTCACCAGCGCGATGAACATTCCGATGCCAAACGTGACACCCATCATGGCAATAATGGTTTGCTTGGGTTTGGCCAGCAAATGGGTTTTGGCAATTTCAAAAGTCAGTATCATTTCCCGATTGTCATTTTACCATGAACGTATTTTCCGTGTTCAACCCTTCGAGTACCTCCACTTCATCCAGCGTCTCAATTCCTTTCTTGATCTTCACTTTCTGATTTCCACTTGCTGTCTGGATAAGGACCGAGTCACCCGGCAATAAGGCACTTTTCGGAATGACGATTGTCTTTTCCCTCTTTTGAATGACAATGTTTGCCTCCACCGCAAGCCCGGAAAATCCGCGGACCAGGGGTTCGGTAAAATCCGCATCCACACGCAGCGATTGCTGTCGGGAATCGACCAGCGGATGAACCTTGCTGACGGTAGCGTGAAAGGTCTGGTCGGCAAAAGCATCGATCTTTACCCATACTTCCTGTCCTTCTTTCACTTTCCGAATATCCATTTCATCAACGCTTAATTGCATATAAAAAGAATCTTTGCTTCCCAGGATGGCAACCGCCTCGTTACGTCTTGCCAATTCTCCTTTTTCTTTAAGCGTCTTGTACACGCGGCCGTCCACTTCGCTTCGCACTGAATAGCGACCTGATTCTTCAGAAGCAATCTTCAACTGGTTTTCAGCGTTTTTCAATTCGAGGAAGAGTTGGTTTTTTACTTTATGATAGCGACTTTGCTGAAGCAGTAAATCATTTTTGGAATTTTCATACACCAGCCCGATACGATCGTATTCGGACCGGGTGGTTGCGTTCTGCTTTAGCAGATTGGTAAAGCGCACAAGATTGACCGAGTCAAATTGCAGCTTGGTGGTGGCACTTCGAATAGCGGCTTCCAATTCATTGAGCACCGGTGACCCGTTTTGATAATTACCCCTCGCCATATCATATGATTCTTTGGCCATGCGGTATCGTGCATTCTGCTGCTGGCTCTCTATAACAAAGATGACATCTCCCTTTTTTACTTCGGTTCCTTCAGAGGCCACAATCTCAGTTACATATCCTTCGACCTGGGCAAAAACCTGGTATTCGTTTTTTGAAACGACAAACCCGGAAGCGTATACTGCCTCGATGAGGGGTTTTAGCGTAGGATTCTTATAGCTTCCCCGATTGCCGCAGGAGGCAAGGAAGACGGTCAAGACCACGAGTAGATTCTTCATAAACAAGCGTTAAGCAAAAGTACGCGTGTTGGGCATACAGGTTTGTATAATCCTGACTAAAGCCTATGAAATCCCCCTTAAGGTGTTGTAAATAAAATTTGGGCCGGGTCCGGTCTATCGCCTCAAATCATCTTATTTTACAAGAAATTGGCCTTGTTAATCGCGGCTCTCAACTTAAAAGTCAACATGCCATCGAGTTTTCAAAAGATAAGACATGCCTTCAATAATATCATTTCATAAGACGGAAGAAAGACAAGATCC
>JBGPGZ010000205.1:0-7470 GCA_041484175.1 Cyclobacteriaceae bacterium
AGAAGGGTGATGGTAAGGATGAGGCGTTTCATAGCATGACGGGGTTTAAGACAACAACTTCCCTGCGATAACCGAAGTTAAGGATTTTACACCAATGACGCGAGGTACAAGGTACAAGGTATGAGGAACGAGGGACGAGGTACGAGGTACGAGTAGGAGTGGACCGGTATTCGGTGGGGAAGTCGTGGGGAGGAAGACTTGGTCGTTTGGGCTTGAAATGACGGCCTCCGATTCGGTTGATTCTATTGATTCAATGGATTCTGTTGATTATTTACAACCATAGGTATCGTTAAACAATCCACCGATCACCGATTACCGATCACCTCGTCCCTCGTCCCTCGTCCCTCTATTTCACCTGTTTTTCTTTATGATCTGTGATTTTTTCAACAGCATATAGTTCTGCTTTTTGCTTCCCCAGTGGTAGCCAAGGCTAAAGGGAAGATCCTTTTTGTTTTTGGCGAGTTTGTAGGCCGAATCCAAATCACCCTGAAACTTCTCATCGCCAAAATCCTTTACCGGCTTGGTGTATTCACCATAGAACTGCCAGCTCATGTCCAGTCGTTTTTTGAAACTCCGGTAAGGGATCCCGGTGTCGTCCTGGAAGAGGCTTTCAGTATGTTTCAGGATCATGTCCCGGATCATCGTAAAAGCCGGAAGGTGCATCAGATAGGAGGCGGACTTAATGAATGTGTTGAAGGGCGCCTGCGCGCTGACAAATTTTTCAAACTCGGGCCTTGGTTTTAAACCGCCATTCGAAATGCTGACGCTAAAGTAATACAGGGTTTTGATCTCATGGGTTTCGCGGTGGCGCAAGGTCAGTTTCACGCCTGGGTCCTTTTGCCAGTTCAACCGCTTTGCCTTGACTTCTTTTTCATTTCCATCTTTGTCCAGCGTTATAAATTGCTGCTGGACGACCTCAAAACCGGATCGTTCAATAAAGAAATAGAGGGGTGGAAGGACCCCCTTGATCTGTTTGAGGTCCTTTTGCATGTGTGTCGTAATGAAATAGCTCTTATTGAAAATATCGCGGAGCGAGTGCCCCAGGCTGTCGAAAAACTCATGGCGGACTCTTCGCGGGACAGAGTCCAGCGGAGGAACGTCAATAATGGGCTCGAGTGCAACCAACACGTATTTTTTTGCCCTGGGATACAAGAAGTATACATGTAAGAAATCAGGACCGGAAAACGGGTAAAAGACATTGAACGTATCGTTGATGGATTTTGAAAATGATGAGGCTTCCCACCGTTTGATTTTCGAAAGGCGCTGTTTGTCCATTTTGGACCAACTACTGTCCATGGAGGCCCGGAATTCCAACCACGTTGAATCGCTTTCCAAACCGGTGAATCGATTAGGTCCTTGCTGAGGAAGACCGGCAACGAACCTTGCTGTGAAGTCCTGGTTATTCGGAATTGACAATATGCGACTGACTGAATCGGCATGAGCAATCGAATCTTGCACAGACAGTGAATCCGTTGCGATTTCTCCAGGAGCTCCCTGTTTGCGTGAACAGGAAAAAAATAGCCCAACGATCATCAGTGAGAGAATTGTTTTTTGCATGTACTTAGAATGTTTTAGTGGTCTCAATCTGAGGTTTGTTTTTTGTTGCAAAATAATAAAGGATGAACCCGGGTATCATTGTGGCAAAAGAATAGAGGATGATCTTCGGATCGTCGCTGGTCACATAATAGATCATCCAACAGGTACAGACTGTAAATACAATGGGCGGCAATGGATAGAGCGGAACCTGAAACGGCCTTTCCGATCTTGGATACCTTTTTCGAAGGATGAACACTCCCAGCACGGTTAGCATGGAAAATATGGAAAGACTGACCGAAATATATTGGATAATCTCCTTAAAGGTGCTAACCATTACGAGGAAGATCGCCCAACCTGCCTGTACCAAAATAGCAATGTAAGGCATATCAAAGCGGTTCTTTTTTGCAAGGGAAACAAAAATCGGATAGTCTTCACCCATCGCTTCGGTCACACGCGGCCCGGCAATCGTCATTGCGCTGAGCGTGGAAAGCAACGCAAAACTGAAAAGCATCGAAAAAACGGCTCCCATTTGTGGTCCGAATAATTTGATGGCTACAACATTGCCGATGTCATTCTGGCCATTGAGTTCATCAAAGGTGGCCGCGTAAAGAAACATGGCATTCAATGCGAGATAAACGACCGCTACGGTAAGCGTGCCAATAATCAGAGCGAGCGGAAGATTCTTCCTGGCGTTCTCCAGGTTTCCTGCAATGTAGGCAGCAGCATTCCAGCCCGTGTAGGCATAGACCACAAAGACCAGGGAAACTGCAAAACCGGGACTCACGATGAGTTCCCAATCGCCGGGCTTGGGCCAGTAACTCAATCCGGATTTCAATTGTTCAATGCTAAAAAAAGGGGCAATGCAAAAAAAAGCGATCAGTAAAAGTTTAGTGGACGTGAGAATGGTTTGTGCCATACCTCCCGTCTTTACCCCAAACCAATGAATGGTAGATACCATCAGGATGGCACCGACGGCAATCACTTTAGTTTGAATTCCGAGAACTTCAGTTGAGTAGGCTCCGATCGCAATGGCCACGGCTGAGATCGCCCCGGCAAAGCCTACGAGCAAACTCATCCAGCCCGCGACAAAACCCAGGGCAGGGTGAAATATTTTTCCAAGATAGAAATATTCACCTCCGGATTTCTTCAAGATCGTTGCGATCTCTGCATAGGTAAATGCACCAGAAAGCGCCACGACTCCGCCCACAGCCCATAACATCAGGATCGCAAAGCCCGAAGGAATGGGTCCCACCTGGTAACCCAGGGAGGTAAAAACACCCGTGCCAATCATATTGGCAATAACCAGTGCGATGCCGACGGACAATGTATATTTCTTGGGTTCGATCATTTTTTCAATTTTCGGGCCAAAAGATGAGGAGATTTTTGGAATTATCTGTCACATTGCGTCGCGATTTTGAAAAGCCTTAAATACTTGTGAGATTGGCGAAAACATTTTCTCTGATGATAAAATTCTTGACCGTTGGTTTCGGAATTAGTCTGACCTTGGGCGCTTCAGCACAAACAAAAAACATAAAATTAGCAGAACTGGAGGGAAGCCCCCCGTGGATGGGCATCAGCATCGCCATTAACCACAAAGACCTTAACAACCTCGTGGCCAGTGTAGGGATTGATCGGGCCACCTACTCGATGGACAGAGGTAACAGCTGGAGCGAGTCAAAGCTCGGTGGTGCTTTTGGCGATTATGGAGGTACCGCGTTGATCGCCGACAGTAAAGGCAATTTTCATTGTTTTCATCTGGCGGATCCGAATGGAAAGGGACCATCGGCCGATACCTGGCTGGACCGCATCGTTTGTCAGACCTCTGAGGATGGCGGCAAGACCTGGAGCCCGGGAACATCGATCGGCAATAACCCTCCGAATGACCAGGTAAAGCCACGGCCGTCGGCTCATCCCCATAAAGGATTGCTTTACCTGACCTGGACGCAGTTCAATCACTACGGTGTGAAGGACCCGGCCTGTCAGTCCAATATCCTGTTTAGCATGTCCACCAATGATGGAAAGAAATGGAGTGAACCATTTCAGCTTAATCATACCCCCGGTGATTGCGTCGATGATGACAACACACCCAATGGAGGCGTACCAGCCGCCGCCGTAGATGGGAAATTGTTTGTCGCGTGGTCCAATCAAGGCGTCATTTTTTTTGATCGCTCCTATGATGGCGGTGAGACTTGGTTAAATAACGACCTGGCCATTGGCCATCAGCCTGGCGGCTGGTCGATGAGTGTCCCGGGTATCGAAAGGTGCAACAGCATGCCCGCGTTGGTGGTAGACGAGAGCAACAGCTACTATAGAAGCAGCCTGTATTTGGTGTGGGCGGACCAAAGCAATGGAGAGAATGACACTGATATATGGTTTGCGCGTTCGACGAACCGCGGGGATACCTGGACGCAACCAAAAAGGGTAAACCAGGATGGAATTGGCAAGCATCAATTTTTGCCCAGTATGGTAGTGGACCCGGCAACCGGAGTCATCTACATTGTCTACTACGATCGCCGGGCCTATGAAGATCTGCAAACAGATGTTTATGTGGCCTACTCCGCAGATGGTGGAATTAAATTCACGGAAATGAAAATCAGCGAACAGACGTTTGTTCCGGCACCCGATGCGCACGTTGGCGGCTGCCTGGGGATAGCAGCGTTCAAAGGCATCATTGCGCTGGTATGGACACGCATAGATGGTCAGAACGCCAGCGCCTGGACAGCGGTGCTAAAACAGGAGGACTTTATCAAGAAAGAAGAGTTGCCAAAGATGCAGGTGCGGAGAAGGTGACTCTAAAAGATCTTTTGTGAACCTTGTGCAACCTTTGTGCGCCTAGTGGTAAAAAAAAATCTTTTACCACAAAGTATCCCGATAAGCTGGGCCTATGTTCTTATGATAATAACCCTTCAGGTAAGTTCAGGGCTGAAGCCCATCTGAGATCGTTCATCAATAACCCCGGCCTTAAGGCCGGGGTTAAAATGCAAGGTTATTAATAAGGGCTTTAGCCCTGATAAACGAACGCCGGTTGATTACTCCTCTGGAGAGACACCGCAGAGAACTATAAATCGCAATTCAGCCTAAACTCTAAAAGAGGTTCCCCCTCAAGGTGGCAAACCGGGTCCAATATTCCGGCAAAAGGGATCATTAATTTTTCAAACCTTTATCGTACTTTTGTCTCCTCAATTCATTGAAAACACTAAAAATATGATGGTAGCTGAGAAAACCGCCTATAAGGTAAAAGACATGTCCCTGGCTGAATGGGGACGCAAGGAGATTACATTGGCAGAGGCCGAAATGCCTGGCCTGATGGCCCTTCGGGAAGAATTTGGGAAACAAAAACCCCTTACCGGGGCTCGTATTGCGGGATGCCTTCACATGACCATACAAACGGCGGTGCTCATTGAGACCTTGATTGAATTAGGTGCCGAAGTGTCCTGGTCTTCCTGTAATATCTTCTCTACCCAGGACCATGCCGCTGCTGCGATCGCCAAGGCAGGCATCCCTGTATTTGCCTGGAAGGGGATGGATGAGAAAGAATTTGATTGGTGTATCGAGCAAACATTGCATGCATTTAGCGAGGGGAAACAGCTCAATATGATCCTCGATGATGGGGGAGATCTGACCAATATGGTACTTGATCGTTTTCCCGAACTGGTTGGCGGAATCCGTGGTATTTCTGAAGAAACTACAACGGGTGTTCACCGGCTGATCGAACGTATGAATAATGGAAAACTTGCGCTGCCAGCCATTAACGTCAATGACTCGGTGACCAAGTCAAAGTTTGATAATAAATACGGCTGCAAGGAATCGTGCGTTGATGCCATCCGCAGGGCAACCGATATCATGATCGCCGGCAAAGTGGCGGTTGTGGCAGGATATGGCGATGTGGGCAAGGGTTCTGCAGCCTCGTTGCGCGGCGCAGGTGCCCGCGTGATCATCACCGAAATCGATCCGATCTGTGCCCTGCAAGCCGCCATGGATGGTTTTGCGGTAAAGAAAATGGACACTGCCGTGAAGGAAGCTGATATCGTTGTAACGGCCACCGGCAATTTCGGTATCCTGAAAGACCGCCATTTCCAGGGGATGAAAGACAAAGCGATCGTTTGCAATATAGGGCACTTCGATAATGAAATAGATGTTGCCTGGTTAAACAAAAATGCGAAGAAGGATAGCATCAAACCGCAGGTAGATATTTACACGCTGACCAACGGCCGCCAGGTAATCTTGTTGGCAGAGGGACGCCTCGTAAACCTGGGCTGTGCGATGGGGCATCCTTCGTTTGTGATGTCAAACTCGTTCACAAACCAAACGCTTGCGCAAATGGAGCTCTGGGGCAACACGGATAGTTATGAGCACAAAGTGTATATGCTGCCAAAGCACCTTGATGAAAAAGTAGCCAAGCTTCACCTGAAGAAAATTGGGGTTGAATTGGAGGAACTTTCGCCTGAACAAGCCAAGTATATTGGCGTGGAGGTCAAAGGGCCATTCAAACCCGACTACTACCGATATTGACGATTCTCTTTGCTTGCAGGAAGAGAGGCCCCGGCGTGTTTGCACCCCGGGGTTTTATTTTGTTTTTAGTTGAAAATGCTCCAAAATCACCTTGTACGCAAGGTTTCCACTCAAATTCCATTTTTGCTTTAGTTGAAAAAGCCTAAGTTTGCTTGCTAATCTGATCCCATGGGCAAGAACCGCATGATTTTTTACGCCATTTTCGGAGCGTACCACCTCTGTGCATTTATTTTCACAGTGGTTATTGATTCCAATACATCCGCATTGTTTTCCATGGCGGGTTATGTGCACTGGTTCAAGTATATTTCCTTTATCGGGGTGGTGCTGATCATTACCGACTTTGCCTGGTCGTGGAGATTGCATCATCGCCATGAAAAGGAGTCTGACGAATTCAGACATGAGAATAATACGCTGAAGGCAAAAATCTACGATTTTCAGGAAGGACCCAAGGAATCATCAAAACAGGCAACTCCCACCGGATCCAAATAGCATGGATTTTAAGTCGGTCATTTCTGCCGAACTGGAAGAGGCCTCGAAAGTCCTGCACCATTTTCTGAATGACCCGGCCTCGATTTCAAAAATAGAACAGGCGGCTACTTTGATTGCCGACGCAATAAAATCCGGCGGAAAAGTCATATCCTGCGGCAATGGCGGATCGCATTGTGATGCGATGCACTTTGCTGAAGAACTGACCGGCCGCTATCGCGACAATCGCAAGGCCTTGCCGGCCCTCTGCATTTCCGACCCCAGCCATATCTCCTGTGTCAGTAATGACTATGGTTATGAATTTGTTTTCTCACGATTTGTCGAAGCATTGGGGAACAAAGGAGATGTGTTATTAGGCATCAGCACCAGCGGTAATTCTCCCAATGTATTGCTGGCCGCGAAAACAGCCATTGAAAAAGGAATGAAGGTTGTTGCCCTTACAGGCAAGGATGGGGGTAAGCTGGCGCCGCTGGCGAATATTGAACTCCGCGTTCCGCATTTCGGCTATGCCGACCGCATCCAGGAAATTCATATCAAGGTCATCCACATTCTTATTCTTTTGATTGAGAAACTAGTTGGCGATTGAGGGTTCAGGTCTCAAGTCCAATGTCCAAGGTCTAAAGTTTAGCGTTTAGAAGTCCAGGGTCTCCAATGGAAATCCAGGAATCCATTATCAACAGAATCTAGAATCATTCCGTTGCGGTATTGGTGATGTTTGACCGATATGTCGTCCCTAACGGGACTTAAACTCTATCCTTGTCCCTGTTTACCAATATCTCGTCCCTACGGGACTTTGGAGTTCAATTCTCAATTAAAGGAGGACAATGTCGTAATTTGTAATTAATTACCAAATTACCAACTTAGAAATTACCAAATTACCAAATTACCAAATTACCAAATTCTAAGTTCAACTAATAAGTGCAACACAGCTGGTTA
>JBGPGZ010000206.1:0-7439 GCA_041484175.1 Cyclobacteriaceae bacterium
CACCTGTTGCTCGACAACCATAGCTTCGATCCGGCGGCAAACACGGACCCCAATATCGGTCCAGTCCTCGTCAAGGTGTGGACCCAGATGGCCGACCACTACAAAAGCTATTCTTCGTACGTGTACTATGAAGTTCTGAACGAACCGCATGGGATCGATGATACCCTTTGGGGGAGCATTCAACAGTCAGTCATTAATGCCATCCGCGCGGTCGACACCCAACACTATATCATTGTCGGTCCCGCCAACTGGAACAGCTACACCAACCTCAGCAATCTGCCTGTTTATTCGGACACGAAACTGATCTATACTTTTCACTTTTACGATCCATTCGTCTTTACGCACCAGGGGGCTAGTTGGACCGACCCATCCATGGTCCCGTTGTCGGGCGTTCCCTTTCCCTACCGCGCAAGCGATATGCCGGCTACCCCGGCTTCGCTGAAGGGAACCTGGATTGAAGGCAACCTCAACAATTATCACAATGACGGAACGGCAACAAGCGTCAAACTGCTGATCGACATCGCCGCGAACTTCAAGGCTGCCCGGAATGTCCCCCTGTACTGCGGAGAATTTGGCGTATACATCCTCAATAGCCGCAACGATGACCGGATAGCATGGTACCAGCTGGTCAGGCAGTACCTGGAACAGAAAGGCATCCCCTGGACAACGTGGGATTATACCGACGGCTTCGGCTTGTTTAAAAAGGATTCGAATGAACTCTTCGACTATGACCTCAACACTCCCCTCCTTACGGCCCTGGGTATGACCGTCCCTCCGCAGTTAACTTACGACAACAAGCCAGAGACTTCGGGATTCCTGATCTACGATGATTTCATCGGAGAACATATCTTTGATGCCAGCTACCCTGGGGCTGGAACACTGGATTACTATTCTTCATCAAGCCCTGAGAAAGAAACTTATTGTGCACACTGGGCAGACGTAGACCAGTACAGCGCCATCGAGTTCGATTTCAAGCCGAACAAAGATATGTCGCTCTTGAAGAGCCACGCACATGCGCTGGAGTTCTGGGTGAAAGGAAACACAACTTCAGCGTCGTTTGATATCCGGTTCGTCGATACCAAGTCCGGCGCCACCGACCATCCCTGGAGGATGGGAAAGACGATTGACAATTCCATTGCGCATTGGGACGGGAGCTGGCACAAGGTGTCGTTGCCGTTGGCCCAGCTTGAAGAAAAAGGATCCTATGACAACGCTTATTTCCCGCCGCAGGGGAAATTCGACTGGACTGCCGTAGACCGGCTGGAGATCGTCGCCGAACAAATGGCGCTGACGGGGATCGACATCTGGTTCGATGACATCCGCGACACCGGCGATGATATCGATTATGTTCCCCCGGTGACAGCGGTATGGCCTGAAGCAGGCCAACGCGGTATAATGCTATTCCCGAATCCCATGACCGACCGCCTGAACATCCAATTCGCGCTCACCACCCCTGGGCCGGTGACTGTTTCAGTTTATACCGTTATGGGTCAGAAGGTTGGGACGATTTCCTGCGAATATCTTACTGAAGGAACCCATACGTTGTTTTGGGAATCCGGCCAAGGTGGTGCGCAGGCGGGAATCTATATTGTAGAGGTCAGGACGCCGGATAAAACCGCGATCATGAAAATAGCGAGCCGTTAAGAGGCTATCTATTTATTTCAAATTCAGTGCGCTTTTTCACAATCAATCATGAATTGAATATTAGCACAATGTCCCTAGTTTTAGGCTTGACTAAATAAATAGCAGGTTGAATGTCCTACTCGTTCGTTCTATGAGAATATTTTACTTCAGAAAAAAAAGATCGCCCGTCTTATTCGTTTTCCTGTGAGCACTATTTTAGGAAACACCGCGATTTGAATGGCCGGGTATTTGTGGGAATGGTTACTCAGGTCGTAAGTTGAAAACTTACTCATTAAAGCCACAAGGCAGTCTTTGGCAGCGCAATTGTGAAATGAACGATAGCAGCGACAATCACTGAAGTAATAAAATCAGCGATACTTTCATGATCAAGAGAAGTCAGAACAACGATTAACAAAGCATTGCACAGTTTCATTTGTTACTTCATCGATCTTATAAGTCATTTCCAAATTCATCATTGTTTCTTAGCCTGGAATTGTACTCGCACTCCCTTTGAAGTGGAAAAGCCACCTGCGGATTAGTGTCACAATTTTTTTGTCTTGAAGTAGTTGGCTTTCATCTCAAGTTTCTAAAAATCGATTAACCTTATGAGAAGAATTGTGCTGTTTGTAGGCACGCTATTGCTGGCGTTGCCTCTGGAAGTCTATAGTCAATGTGGCTGCAATTTTATTATTAATGCTAATTCTCCTTACGTATTCGATGGAGTGAAGATGGGCGTGCAGCCAGGTAACAAAATCTGCTTTGCCAATGGGCAGCGGCCCGATATCCTTATACAGAATGTGCACGGGACCGTTGACAAACCTGTGATCTTCACCAACATGTGCGACGGGAAAGTGATCATCAAAGGCACCGCATCGACCGGAAGACTGATGTACATGGGTAATGTATCCCATGTCCGTGTTACGGGCACAGGTAATCCAAGCGAGCAATACGGGATTGAGATCCAGACAGGAGTGCAGGGTATCGATTTCAGGGATCTCTCTACCTACGTAGAGGCGGACCACCTGTATGTGCACGACCTGAGTTATTCAGGCATCAACGCCAAGACCGATCCAACCTGCGATCAGGCTACCTGGCGTGGCAACTTCACCATGCGCGATGTGCTCGTCCATGACAACAAGATCAGTAAAACCGGCGGGGAAGGAATTTACATCGGAGAATCGCATTACCATATAACCGTCACCGTAACACCGTGTAACCTGCAGGCGCAGGAGCACGAGATCACCGGATGCCAGGTGTACAACAACGTGCTTGAAAACATTGGTCGCGATGGCATCCAGGTCGGAAGTGCTACCACCAACTGCTCGATCCACCACAACACAATTTATAACTTCGGCACTACGCACGAGGGTTATGACGCCAGCGGCATCCAGATCAATCCCGGCACTAACGCCAACACCTACAACAACGTCATTGACCTGGGTTTCGGCTTCGGCATATTCGCCGGTGGACGAGGTGGAAGCCACCTCTACAACAACCTCATCACCAATTGCGGGATGGGAGGTATCACTTCCGCCGCTTATGCGCCGGTAGATCCCAGCGGCTTCATTTTCTCCAACAATACCCTTGTCAACAATTCACACGTTGGAATGCAAAGCTACGCCAACAACACACCGAATACTTTCGTTAACAACATCATTGTAGCTCCATCCACGGGCACCTTCAAGTATGTGGATGCCACTTCGCCCGGCATCCAGTGGACAGAGTCGAACAACATCAAGACTACCGATATCAACTCGGTAAAATTTGTCAATCCTGCTGGTAAGAATTACAGGCTGCAATCCACCTCGCCCGCGAAAGACGCCGGGATCAACATGGTGGCCAAGGGTATTTCGCTCGACCTCGACAATCTCCCAAGGCCTTCCGGTGCGGCTTTCGACATTGGGAGCTATGAATTTCAGGCGGCCGGTGTAGTGAACACTCCCCCGGTAGCCAACGCCGGCGCCGATATCACCATTGTCCTGCCCATCACAATCGCAACTTTGACAGGCACTGCCTCCGACCCCGATGGGACAATCACCGCCTTTTCGTGGACCAAGGTGTCAGGCCCGGCAGCTACGCTCAGCAATGCCATGACCTCCATTCTATCGCTTGTCGGCCTGGTACAAGGCAGTTATGTATTCAGGCTTACCGTAACCGACAATAGCGGGGCCACCACTTCCGATGATGTGACCGTAGCCGTGAATCCACTTCTAACACCACCACCCACTACCCTTGTTTCACGCTTCAACTTTACCAACATGATACAAAACGTAACTGGATGGATCGATGCCGCCGGGGCACCGCATTTAGCTGTGATCACGGCAAGTGATCCTTCCACAGGTTTTGCGATAAGCAGCGTTGGGACAGGTCAATGGCCGCCATTGCAAAACGCTACTGCGATTTCATCGTTTAACGGCGGTGCGGCAAACGGAACCGTACAACCTGCCGCGGTGGTGCTCACGCAATGGCTTAACTATGGAGCACCCTATGGTGCGACCGTGAACGGTGTAGTGCAGGGGGATAATATCAGCCTTTCGGGACTTAACCTTTCCAAAACCTACAAGTTGCAGGTGGGTGCTTCGCGGGCTTCAGGTTCCGGACCCGACCGATATGGAAATGTTGAGTATCGTGTAAAAGGCATGGATCCTAAGCTGTTGCTAATCACGAATAACACGGCCAGTCAGGTTGAATATGCTTCGGTGACGCCGGACACGCAGGGAAAAATCGGTATGTCGGCACGCAAAGTCAATGGCGATTCACCGATGCAGATCGGGTATATTGGCTGGCTGGTGGTGACAGAGAATGCCACAACATTAATAACCAGCGCTGCGCCCGTTGCAAACGCCGGGGCAGATAATACGATGACCCAGCCCACGAACACTTCAACATCCGAAACAGCGGACGTGCCAGACAATAAACCGATCGTGCCAGATCAGCCCTTTGAATTCCTGGATAAACAGTACCCCGGCGGACACCAGTATTTGGTGAATATCTTTTCCGGATCGGGACAGGTCCTCTACTCCGGCGAGTGGAGCAAAGAGCGCTACTATGAGATATTCGTACAAGAAGGGCTGTATTTATATCATATCATCCGGGATGGAAGGAGAGTGGATGCCGGAAAAGTGATGATAGTCAGATAGTAAATGCAGTTTGACAAGCATGTGAAAGACTATGAGCTGAAATACCGCGTCTATGCCTTAGGAGATGCGGTATCACGGCAAAATTTATTCTTCCGCCCCGCCCCCATCTTTTTTGCACCGTCATCCCGGCCACGCAGGCCTGCGCTAAGAATGATGTCCTCACATGAGCCGGGACCCCCGAATCCCGACAGCGGTTTATCCAATGGAAGGCGAAGACCCTCGCCTCGGCGGGACGCGACTCAAAAGTGCCGGCTGGCGCGCGTTTGCAACGCGTGCAACTACTCGATGACCGACAGTTCCAGGTATGCCTTTTTCTTTGTATAGTAATCTCCCACAAGCCTTGCAAACGCACAAGGGCCTCCTCACCCCTAACCCCTCTCCAAGGTGGAGAGGGGGACCAAGTGATTCAATGAAAGCATAATCCGATTTTCCAACAAAGAAGCCCTTGGACATCCGGAGCGTGTCCTTAGAAAAATAATACACTTCTAAACAGATTGACTCTTCGTCCTATCGCTTTAATGGCCCTTTGCCATATGAAGATTTTGTCGGATCGTTAGTTGTAAACCAAAAAGTAACCAATTTGGTTACTTTTTCGTATATTTGCATAGTGAATATTTACAACCGGAGCACTTTAACAGCTTTCTATCAAAAGTACGCTGATTGCAAACAGACACTTGAGAAATGGTATCATGATGTTGAGTCCAAAATATGGAAGAAGCCGAGTGATGTCACGCGTGATTTTAACACCGCCAGAGCGATTGCGAATAACCGAGCGATCTTTAACATCAACAACAATGACTACCGCCTTGTGGTGGAAATGAACTATCAAAAGGGGTGGGTATTCATAAAATTTATCGGAACACACAAACAATATGACGCGATTGACGCGGAAACAATTAATCACATTTCATCCAAAAGAAGAAAGCCATGAAGCTGAAAATAATTAAGACAAAAACGGCCTACCAGGCAGCATTGGGACGTTTCGAAGAAATTTTCCAGGCAAAAGCGGGTTCTGCCCAAAGCGACGAAGCCGATGTCCTGGCTTTATTGATACGAGAATACGAGGACAAACACTTTGTCATTGAAGCGCCCGATCCCCTACAGGCCATCAAGTATAGAATGGAGCAGCAGGGACTAACCAACCGAGATCTCGCGAGCATTCTCGGCTTCAAGAGCCGGGTAACGGATATTTTCAAGAGGCACAGAAAATTGACCTTGGCCATGGTTCGTAAACTCCACGACCAGCTCGATATCCCACTGGAGACGTTGGTCAAAGAATATTAATCCCGATTGTTTAGGTCGTTCTGCTCTCAATAATTGTTCAATTGCCAGTGTCGCGCGCTTATCGATCTGAGTCAAAAGAAAGACTTTTTACCGTTGAAGTCAGAAATGGCTTTATGCACTACAAGTTACGATTATGATTGACAGCGTGTGTGCCGCAGAGTCCCGAGACGGAGAATCTGCGGAGAATAAAGACAGTCAATGTGCGTTGCGTGTGAGAAAATCCGTATCAAATAAATATAGTGATCCGCTTATGGCAATCGTATAATTTCCATCCGTTGATTGGCTGGGTTATATCGAACTCCTCTTGGGACGAAATCGAACGAATACTCTTTGGTAATCGTAAATTCAGGAAGAGTCACAAAAAATACCGAGTTGGGTTCCGCAGAAACTGCCCAAACTCCGGCATTGTGGGAATCAAGCATTCGTCAAAGTCAGCTTCTTCCTGGTATTCATTACGCTTGCATTTCTGAGCTTTGAATTGATCGGAGATTTCAGTTTGTACGGTCGGTTAAAGGCTTCCTGTGACACTTTGAAATAATCAGACAATGCTCTAATAACCTCCTTAGATAAACCCTTTTTATAATGAAGAATATCAGAAATATACCCCTTGCTCACTTCAAGAATCTTGACAAGGTCTTTTGCTTTAAGGTCGTGATCTTTCATGAAAGAGTACAATAATTGAACAGGATCAACCTCCATGAACGTATCATGTTCTTCATCCCACTTTTCAATGAGGACCGTAAGCAAATCAATTTCATCATTGACTGCTTTAGTCTTGGAATTACTTTCCGCCAAGTTTTCGAGCGCATCGCAATACTCTTTGTACTGCGGTTTGTTCTTAATGATTTTATACTTTAAGGTTTCCATACCACAATTATTTTCAATAAATATTTATCGTGTACTGCTCTTGGTCATCGCAAAGCGTGTCATATTGAGCATGCGTACCAATCCAGCAAACAAACAAATGAACCTGCTTCTCGCCAAAAGCATATTTACAGATCATTCTGTAATTGTTGCCAGCAATATCAAAGACAATTCTGTTACTACTTTTGCCCAATAAATCGGCAGAATTGTATGTTCTCTTGATGTCCTTAGGTTGCTGCCAGTCAGCGTGCTTTAATTTCTCCAGCCAATCTTCAAAAGAAGCCTTACTTCGGACCTGTTGCTTGGTATAGTCCTCAATCGTCTGCTTCTTGATCAAGTGAACCCTCATTTAAAAACGTAAATATACTACAAAAGTTCACTTTTAGAGAACTTTTTGCAAAAAGCAAGTTGCGGAGGGGATTGCTCGATTCTACTTTCTCTCAAATCTCGTGGTAAGTGCAAATGATTTGTTAGTGATCCTCTCGTAAATTTTGGTCATTATCGTGCCTATGCTCGGCTACTTTGTCC
>JBGPGZ010000207.1:0-7369 GCA_041484175.1 Cyclobacteriaceae bacterium
GAAGGTGTCTTGGATGGGTCGCTGGAATTTACGATCGAATTGAATCGTCAGCGCATTACAAAAGCTCAAAACGGGTGGATGCTCGAACGGGAAGGTAAGTATTTTCTGACCGGACTACCGGAGAAGATCGCGGGTAAAGGGTTTGGCAATGTTCAGTTTTACGGAAATTGGATAAAACTTCAGCCGGAAAGCGACCCCGGTATTCCGGGGCAGGATTTCCAGCTGTATGATCTGACGAAGAAGAAAATCGTCAATGACCGGCTGGACAGCCTCCGGTTTGAAAATGAGCTTGCCTTCGCTTGGAAAAATGATTCATTGAAAGTTTACCTGAGTTCAGGATTTGTCCTGGACTTTGCTGCGGGGACGAATGTCAATTTTATGAAGTCGGCCGATTCGACTGAATACTTTTTTGTAGCGGAAAAAAACAAGAAGATCGTTTTTGATGCAGTGACTGGCGCTAAATTATTTGCATACGATTTTGATGAGATTGAATGTATCGGGAATGCCGTCTTCCTGGTAAGCCAGGGAAACAAAAAAGGGCTGGTGACAGAAACCGGAAAAGTCATACTTCCAACGGAATATGCTGCCATCGTCCCCGCCGGGAAGGGGATTGTTTCGCTGCTCAAGGATAAAAAGTTTGGGATGTATCACTTGCAGACCAAAAAGCTGTTAAAGCCTGTATACGACCGGAATGTCAGTTTGATTTCGGCCAATTTTCTGGCGGCTTATATGGATGGGGCCTATGGGTTTATCGGGTGGGATTCCAAGCCAAAAAGCAAGTTTGAGTTTGAAGAGGTGAGGCCGTGGAACGATTCTTCCGCACTCGTAAGAAAGAATTTTCGATGGATGATCTATAACGTCCACTCGGCAAGAGTGGTCCTGGACAAGATCAAAGACTACCGCGAGGTGAGTGATCTCTCCGGGGAAAAAGTGGTGATTATCCACCAGGATTTGTTTTATGGTGTTGTCAGCAACAAGCGCGGTGAAATAATTCATGCCAATTTCAGCGATATTGTCAACGTCGGCTCGGAGGAGGACCCCATGTATTTTGCCGAAAAAAATGTCGAGGAGGCGGGTATATCCGTTGTGATCTACTATGACAAAAACGGAAAACTTCTTCGCAAACAGGCCTACGAGGAAGAGGAATATGAAAAAATCTATTGCACAAAATAACAACGCACCGTTAACAAAACAATGATGATTTTTCCATTGTTAATTTTATATCTTGGGAGTTGATAACTATTTGCGACGATGAGAACTATGTTTAGGGTGTCGATTCTTGCTTCAGGTTTTTTTTTGATTGCGGTCAGGTTGCAGGCGCAAGCTCCCGCGAAAAACGATGTGCGCCCGCGCCTGGTTGTTGGGATCATCGTTGACCAGATGCGGCAGGAATACCTGTACCGGTTTGCCAATAAGTTTGGAGAAGGTGGATTCAAGCGCATGATGAACCAGGGCTTCATGCTTGAAAACGCAGACTATAATTATGTACCAACCTACACCGGCCCGGGCCATGCCTCGGTTTATACAGGAACCACGCCAGCGGTTCACGGAATTATCGGCAACGACTGGTATGACAAGCAACTAAAAGTCTCGGTTAACTGCGTGGGGGATGATCGTTATAAACCATTGGGCAACGATCAGGGAAACGGTGCTGTCTCACCCTGGCGGATGCTCTCTTCCACCATTACCGATGAGTTGAAGTTGGCAACACAGATGCGTTCAAAGGTGATCGGGATTTCCCTGAAGGACCGCGGAGCAGTGCTGCCGGCCGGCCATACACCCGATGGTGCCTATTGGTACGATGGAAAAACTGGACATTTTATCAGCAGCACTTATTATGGTGTAGACCTGCCTGGGTGGGTCAAGAAGTTGAATGCGCTCAACCTCGCCGATAAATATCTTGCACAGGAATGGAAAACAATCCTTCCCATCGAACAGTATACCGAAAGCGGGAAGGATGACTCCCCTTACGAATCGAAACCCAAAGGCAAAGACAAACCTGTCTTCCCCTATAATCTGGCTGAATTGCGGAAATCGCTTGGCAATGATTTGCTGTCAAGCACTCCTTTTGGGGATGACTTAGTCGCCGAGGCAGCGAAAGCAGCGATTGATGAAGAAGGCATGGGGAAAGATGACACCCCCGACTTTTTAACCATTTCCTTTTCCAGCCCCGACGCCATCGGTCATGCCACCGGGCCCAACTCGGTGGAGGTTGAAGACACTTATATCCGGCTGGATAGAAACATGCAGGACATTTTGAATGAGCTGGACAAAAAAGTGGGACTGGGAAAATATACGGTTTTTCTTACCGCCGATCACGGGGTGGCCGATGTGCCCCAGTATTTAATAGACAATTCCATTCCGGCCGGCTACTTAAACCTGGCAACTGTAGAGACGGGATTGAATGAATTTCTCCTGAAATATTTCCCTGGCAAGAAGGTCATCGAGAAGATCAGTAACGGCCAGGTGTTCCTCAATCAGGATTTTTCCGTCGGCGATGTACGAACTTCGGGCATCGATTTAATCATCGCATCGGAGCTGATCTCCAAATACTTGTTGGCCAATCCCGGGATTGCACAAGTCTACTCCGAAGGAGTTTTGCGTCAGGCGGACTACAATGAAAAGGGAATCAAGGGGATGATCGTACGCGGTTATAACCACAGACGCAGCGGCGATATTGCTTTTGCACTTGAACCGGGGTGGCTCGGCTCGGTGAGCACAACCGGTACTTCCCATGGTTCCTCCTATACTTATGATACGCATGTCCCTTTATTATTTTTTGGAGCTGGTATTAAAAAGGGAGTCAGTTCTCAGTACCACCCCATTACCGATATTGCACCCACGCTATCCATTCTGTTAAAGGTGAAATTTCCAAGCGGATGTACCGGACAGCCCATCGCTGAAATACTGGATTAGGATTCAGAATCTTTCTGGTCGATGATGCATCCTTTGGAATGAAATCTCTATCTTCAAAACTTCTAACCAACTGCGAAGAACCATGAGCGAGGCCACGTTTAAGCCACGATTAGGACTGTGGGATGCTACTATGATCGTATCCGGTTCCATGATTGGTTCCGGTATATTTATTGTCAGCGCCGACATATCGCGAAATGTCGGAAGCGCCGGCTGGCTGATAACGGTATGGCTGCTAACAGGTTTCATGACCATTTCGGCAGCAGTGAGTTATGGTGAGCTTAGCGGGATGTTTCCCAAAGCCGGCGGACAGTATGTTTATCTAAAGGAGGCCTTTAGTCCGTTGATCGCATTTCTTTATGGATGGAGTCTTTTTGCCGTCATCCAGACGGGCACCATCGCTGCCGTCGGGGTTGCTTTTTCCAAATTTATGGCTTATCTCGTTCCGGCCGTCAGTGAGGATCTCGTTCTGCTGAATCTGGGGATCCTAAAAATTTCCCCTGCTCAGTGTGTTTCAATTTTGGTTATTACGTTGCTCACCTTCATCAATACCCGCGGTGTACAGGGCGGTAAAATGATCCAAAGTACGTTTACGATCATCAAACTGGTGAGCCTTTTCGGTCTAATCATTTTTGGGCTGATCCTGGTCAACCCCCACGTGTGGGAAGCCAATTGGTCTCATGCATGGGACCTGCATAAAATCAACAGGGACGGGAGCATTGAAACCTACACAGCCATCGCAGCCTTTGGAGCAGTTGCGTCGGCGATGGTCGGCTCGATCTTCAGCAGCGATGCCTGGAATAATGTGACCTTTATTGCCGGAGAGATCAAAAACCCAAAGCGCAATATCGGGCTTAGTTTGTTTTTTGGGACGCTGATCGTTGCAATTGTTTATTCTTCCACGAATGTCATGTATACGGCAGTCCTGCCCGTGGAGGACATTGCCCATGCTGCAAAAGACCGCGTCGCGGTAGTTGCTGCCAATGTCATCTTTGGCAATGTGGGCACTACACTCATTGCCATCATGATCATGATCTCCACCTTCAGTTGTGCCAACGGATTGATACTTTCCGGTGCGCGGGTATACTATGCAATGGCAAAAGACGGCCTGTTCTTTAAAACAGCAGGAGGACTTAACCGGTTTTCAGTTCCCCAGCACGCACTTTGGTTTCAATGTGTACTGGCCTCGACCTGGTGCGTGAGCGGGAAGTACGGAGATCTGTTGGATATGGTATCATTTGTGGTGATCATGTTTTGCGTCCTTACGATCTATGGGATCTTCGTGCTTCGGAGAAAAATGCCCTCCGCAGAAAGACCCTACAAAGCCTTTGGCTATCCCTTGTTACCAATCCTCTACATAGTGATGGGACTGGCCTTCTGCACCCTGCTGATTATCTACAAACCCAGATTCACCTGGCCCGGATTGATCATTGCCTTGATTGGCATACCACTTTATTACCTGGCATTAAGGCGAAAAAGCAAGCCACAGGGATAATTTGTCTTCACTTGAGACTTTGGACTTGAGACTTTTAATCATGGTGCGCTTAGTTGTCCTGCAACCACAGCCAGGCCCTCCTCAAAAGAGTGAGGTTGATAGCCAAGTTCCTTTCGCGCCTTTTCGATAATGAACCCGGTCTTCAACGGCCGTTGGGCCGGCTGTTTGAATTTAGTGGAGTCCGTCGGAGTGATCAGCGAAGCGTTGAGCTTAAAAAATTCAGCCGTTCGCATGGCAATGTCAAGGGGCGTCATCATGTCTTTGCCGGAAATGTGATAGATGCCTTTCGCCTTTTGCTTTGCCGCCAGGGCGCAGCCCATGGCTAAATCTTCTGCCAGCGTAGGCGTGCGCCACTGGTCATTAACAACCTCTATGGGTTTTCCTTCCGTCAGGCTTTTCTTTACCCACAATACGATGTTCGACCGGCTCATGTCCCTGGTGACACCATAGACGAGTACGGTGCGGAGGATAGCCCAATCGATGTTACTTTTTTTGATTACCTCCTCGGCGGCCAATTTGCTGGCTCCATAATAGCTCAGGGGATGGGGTGTTGCGGATTCATCCAGGGGGCCATGACTGCCGTCAAAAATAAAATCCGTGGAAATATGAATAAGGTGAGCCCGGTACTTTTCGCAGGCCCTTGCCAGGAACTCCACTGCCGCTACATTGTTCTTCCAGCAAGTCTCGCGCTCGGTCTCACATTGGTCGACCTGTGTCATCGCGGCCGTATTGATCACCACGTCGGGTTTTATTTTCGCGATGACTTCCTCGACGGCAGAGGCGTCTGTGATATCGAGTGATAGGAAAGTGCCGCGTTTCAGGGGAATGGCCAACTTGCCCCGGGCGGTGGCAACGAGCTCGACTTGCGTGTCGCCGTCAAGCAGCGTTGTCAGCTTCTGACCCAGGAGTCCATTGGCACCCGTGATAAGAATCTTCATTGTGAAGAAGGGTAGTGATATCCATACAGTTTCGTGATTTTCTCTTTTGAAAGTTCCTTTACGGTGACTACCATAGGGATATCCTTCAGGGGCCGGTCGGTTTCATCTCCGGGTTGGTTGGCAATCTTATCGATTACTTCCAGCCCTTTTATTACTTTTCCAAACACGGTGTATTCGCCGTCCAAATGAATCACACCTCCCACGGTGGTATACGCTTTCACTTTTTCCAGCGCTCCGTCTTTGGTTATTTTTAGTCCTGTTTCCTTTTCTATGCGCGGCACCAGACCATAAATCCTTTCTTTAAAGGCGTCCGGATCGCCGGATGCCTGTAAGTGCATCAGGGAATCCATCAACGGTTTATGGGTGGGGTCTTGCATGAACTGACGGAGACCCTCACCCAGCTTGGTTTGATCGAACCGGAGGTCGTCCGCTTCATATTCCGGGATAATTTTTCCCTGGACAATATAGAATTGACTCCCGCTGGATGCTTTTGTCGGGTTGACCGGATCGCTTAGCCGTGCCGCCGAGAGTGCCCCTTTTTCATGATAGAATTTTGGATTGATCTCAGCCGGGATGGTATAACCGGGGCCTCCGTTGCCCAAATGCTCACCTGGCTTTACAGTTTTCGAATCCGGATCACCGCCCTGAATCATGAAGCCCTTGATCACGCGGTGGAACAGGGTTCCGTCAAAATAGTTTTGCCTGGCGAGCTTGATAAAATTCTCCTTGTGCTTGGGGGTTTCATCATACAGGATGGCAACCATGTTTCCATATTCCGTTTCAATGGTGATCACAGTATCCGTGTTTTGCTCGGCGCAACGGCTCACCAGCATTGATAAGAGGACGAGTATCGTAAGAATTTTCTTCATAATGGTTAGTACTTGAGTCTGCAAAAATAGCGGTTGATAAATGAATAATGAAAGTCTCTCCGGAATTTTCAAGGATTGATGATTTTTGCGATTTGAAGCGACAAATCGAGGAAAATCATCTTGGCGCTTCCGTTTCTTTCTAAAAAATACGCTGAATCGCTGATCAGTTGGGTCGATTTTTCAATTTTTAAAACGCTCATCTTCATGCTGAAATCCTGAATGAATTTTACCTCACCCCCCTTAATCCGGTAAATGGAGGTCACTCCGGCCAGGTGGAGAAGCGATTCGCGCATCATGGTGAGGCTGTACTGTAACAGGCTTCGCTGGCCCAGTTTGTCAAGGTCATGGAAATTCTCAGACAGGCCGACCAGCTTGGCATAGTCTTTCTTGAAACAGGCACGCATCCAATCCACGAAGACTTCCTGATGATGGTCCTCCCCGGTATCGATCAAGGCGAGGGCCATGTTTAAATTACCTTCCGCCGATTGAACAATTTTTTCCCTCTTGATTTTATCAAGTGCTTGAGTCTTAGCCAGGTGCATATCCAGTTCTTCGTCACTCATCATGGGTATTTGAACGATTTGCGTCCGGGACACGATCGTGGGAAGAAGTTGCTCTGGGTCGTTGGTAACCAGCAAAAATACGGTACGGGGGGGCGGTTCTTCAAGGATCTTGAGGATGCCGTTGGCGGCTGATGGATGCATATATTCCGGCCTCCAGATGATCATCACTTTGTACGGGCTCTCGAATGATTTTAGCGAAAGCGCCTTGATGATTTCCCGGCTTTCATCTTTCGAGATGTTTACCTGTTTGTCTTCGCCTCCATAGTAACCAATCCAATCGGCCAGGTTACCAAATGGCTGCTCAAGAAGAAATGCGCGCCAGGTCTTGAGTATTTCAGCCTTAAAGCGGTCTTCATCCTTATCTCCCTTGATATTGCCCAGGGGGAAAACAAAATTGGTATCGGGATGAATGTATTTAAGACTTTTGCTGCATGCAGGGCAGATTCCGCAAGCATCTGTTTCGCCCCTGTTTTCACAATGTAAGTAGGTGGCATAGGCAAGCGCCAGCGGAAGATTCAGCGCTCCTTCGTCGCCGGCAAAAAGCTGTGCATGCGGCATCGTTCCATTTCTCACAGATTGAATAAGTTTCTC
>JBGPGZ010000208.1:0-7367 GCA_041484175.1 Cyclobacteriaceae bacterium
ATATTACCGGAAAAATAAAAATAAACAAACGGCCGTGTGAAGGCCCGGGCGAATATAAGTTAGAACTCCATAAAATTCCTGTACCTGGTAAGCATATCCCATAATGGAAAATAAACTTGCCATGGCGACCAACAAGGCTACCCATTGTACCAGCAATTGCTTTTTAGGATTTCCAAAATGGAGCAACAATAATACGGGTCCCAAAATAACAAAATTGGCAGCCGTATTGAGGGACATCCAGTTGGAGGCATTGCCGACCGTTTCTCTTTCTATCTCTTTTGAAAACAAAATACGATCAACCTGGACCGGCAGATCGAAAATGATTCCGGAAAACTTGTATAGTCCGATCAGCAAAACGAGCAAAGCCAGGGCTGACCCCAGTAGTCTTGTTGATTTTGACTGCCTGACAAAGAGAAGCAAAAAAGAAATCGAGACAAAGACAAAACACAATGCCGTTGCGGGGTTCATGGAAGTCAACCCAGAAAGTGGCCCCTTCAAAAACCCAACTCCAAATTGCCACGCTGCCAGATCGAGGATCGCCAAAACCAATACGGCGCCGATAAAGCAAGCATTCCACACCCCATATTTCAAAGAATTGTACATTTTGGAGGCCGAACGACAATTGAAAAAGCCAAGATAAGCGGCAGGATGCCGAAGGGATCAAGAATAAAGGCTTTTACAATCTTAGTTGAGAGCGAGCATAAGTTACGAACATTCCATGGAAGAAGCTGCTGGTTAAAATGCACCATTTTTGTAGTACATATTAACCAGTTGGTTCAAAATCTGCTTGATTTGTCAGTGATTGAATGACTTCCGCAGCCGAAAGGTATTGACGATGCAAGAAGAAAATGCAGCTCAGAAATTCACACAGATGCGAAAAAGTAAAATGATGATTGATACCACCGAAGCCATGATGTAGGTGGAGGTCAGGGGCGAGCGTGCGATTTGAGTTACTTCCCGCCGCACGCCCAACTTTTCCCTGGGAGGGAACCAGCCCGCTGTCTAACATGACGAAGCAGGACTCGTCATCGGCTCTCCACGTACGCTGTAATGGTAATTCGTTGAACCGGATTCTTAGGGTCGGAAGAATAAATTGTTACTGCTTTCTGCTGAAGGCCGCTCCTCCCCTGGGTGGACAGCGAAAATTTCAATTTTCCCTCCTCCCCCGGCTTCATTTTTTTTGGTTCGACGGAAGCGGTCACGCATGTGCAATTTCCCTGGACGGACCGGATCTGTAATTCCTTCTTGCCGATATTTCTGATTACTATTTCGCGCTCCATCGTATTACCCTGACGGATCCTTCCCAGGTCAATCTCGGAAACTTCTAACCGCATCGCCGGGGCTTTTGCCAATTCTTCAGGCGAAAGAGGAGGAAAATACTCCTCGATGGTTGCATAGATTGAAAAAGACTTGACCGGCTGCAGTTCGTCGTCGCTCTCTATCTCCACGTTGTCAGAGACAAAGCCGAACTGGTTCCGGAGTCTGGCGTCGTAGGTCACTTTAATACTTCCTTTCTCTTTTGGATTAAGCGTAGCCGGCATCTCCACTTTCACATAGGCCGGGCCCATCATCTTTCCATTGAAATTCACCGGTTTGCCGCCGCCATTGTACACCGGAAACTCCTTCGAAGCAGGCTCCCGATTAATGAAGATCTTTCCGACATTAAAAGAGTTGTATTTCAATCGCAGACTTCCGTTGGCTGCCGGATAATCGACCGTGGCCACGTCCGGTTTTTTGCTGATTACCTGGCCTTTGAGTTGAAGTGTTATGGCATTACCGTCAAAATCAGTAGTCACCGTCAGGGATTTATTAAAGTATCCGGGTCTTCCTCTTGGATCAAAGCTTGCCCTGACCAACCCCTTTTTCCCTGCGAGGACAGGCTCCCTGGTCCATCCCGGTGTCGTGCAGCCACAGGAAGCCTGGACCGAGAGGATCTTTATCACCCGACCGGTATTGTTGATAAACACAAAATCATGATCGGCGCTGCCCCCTTCTTCCGCAATCTCCCCAAAGTCGTACGTCTTTTCATCAAACAGGACAGGTTCGGCCTGTTGGGTGGCAATGCTTGTATAGATCAGTATAAAGATCGAAGTCAGTAATCTCATAGAATTATGGCACAAAATTAAGCGTAATTCCGATAACCCTGTTTTCTTTGCAAAACTATGTCCAGAATTCTAACCGGAATCCAAAGCAGCGGGCGCCCTCACCTGGGCAATTTGCTGGGAGCGATCATCCCTGCTATCAAACTCTCGCAACAGGCCGGCAATGAGTCGTTCTTCTTCATTGCCGATTTGCATGCGCTCACCACCATCAAGGATGCAAAATTGATAAAAGAAAATACGCAGGCCGTGGCGGCAGCCTGGCTTGCCTTTGGTTTTGATATTGAGAGAAACCTGCTCTACCGTCAGAGCCATATTCCGGAGGTTTGCGAACTGACCTGGTATCTGAACTGCCTGACGCCCTACCCGATGCTAGCCAACGCGACCTCATTCAAGGACAAGGCAGACCGGTTGGCCGATGTCAATGCGGGGCTCTTCATCTATCCGGTATTGATGACTTCCGATATTATTCTATACGACGCCAACTATGTGCCCGTCGGCAAAGACCAGAAGCAACACCTGGAGATGGCGCGCGACATTGCTACTTCCTTCAATACCCTGTATGGTGAAACATTTGTTGTGCCGGAAGCCCGCATCGAGGAGCACGTTATGACCATCCCCGGCACGGACGGCCAAAAAATGAGCAAGTCCTATGGCAATTTTATTGACATCTTCCTGCCCGACAAGGAATTGCGCAAACAAATAATGTCAATCGTGACAGATAGCACGCCGATGGAAGCTCCGAAAAACCCTGACACCGACAACGTATTTGCACTCTACCAATTGCTTGGGACCGCTGAACAAATCGAATCCATGCGAGCCAGATACCGCGGTGGAAATTATGGCTACGGCCATGCCAAACAGGAACTATTCGATTTGATTATCACAAAATTTTCAGAGGAACGGAAGGCATTTGACTTTTATATGAGCAATCCGCAAGAGCTCGAAAAGAAACTCCTGCTGGGCGAAGAACGAGCCCGGACAATCGCACAAGAAGTAATAGGCAGAGTGAGAAGGAAATTGGGATACAGGTGATTAATCGGTGATCGGTAATCGGTGATTGGTAATCGGTGATCGGTAGGTCGGTAATCGGTAAGTCGGTAGATCGGTAATCGGTAATCGGTAGCTTAGTAATCGTTGACTGCATCTACCAATGACTAATGACCATTGACTGATCACACCGATTACCGATCACCGATTACTGTTTCGCTGTCCAAACGACTTGCTGTTTGTCTTTTCCGATGTTAAGGACGACCCTCGGGGGATTGGGGATGATGACGAGCTTGGTGTCTTTCCCGGGCAGCTTGTCGACTTCCACGAAAACACCTTCGCTGTAAGAGACCGAAAACTCATTTTTGTCGTTTACCTCATAGGCTTTGGCAATGTAGGCGATGGAGTACAACACGTCGGTATCCGGACAATATTCATCGTGCACTTGCTGTAATACTTCCTCGAGATAGTCACCATATTTAACATGGAAGCTGTCTTCCAGATCATGTAATTCCTCTTCCAGGTCATCGTACTTGGGGTCATTATAATTAACTTTCAGGAGTTGCATTCTGCGTTTCGCGATCTCCTGCAGCGCCTTGTCCAGGTCTTTTACATCCATAGGGCATATTTTCTTCAAGATTATAGAAATGCCTTCGATTTTAAAAGTAAAAGGATCAGAATCCGTAGTTTTGCAGATTCAACCGACGATCGTCATGGAACAGGATTTCTTGCCCATTTTGGGGACCGACTTTATTGAATTTTATGTCGGCAACGCAAAGCAAGCGGCGCTTTATTACCAGCATTGTTTCGGATTTGAGCTCGTCGCTTACGCCGGCCCGGAGACCGGTGTTCGCGACCGGGCCTCGTACGTCCTGCAGCAGGAAAAAGTCAGGTTTGTGCTGACCACCTCGTTTCTGGAAAATTCTGAAATTTCCAGGCACGTTCAGAAACACGGGGACGGTGTCAAGGTATTGGCGCTTTGGGTGGAGGATGCGACGAAATCATTTCAGGAAACAATTTCCCGGGGAGCCGTCAGCGAAATGGAACCCGCCACCTTAAAGGATGAATCGGGCAAAGTGGTTATGTCATCGATCAAAACATATGGAGATACGATCCATACGTTCGTAGAACGAAAAAACTACCGCGGCACTTTCCTGCCAGGCTATAAGTCCGTGAAAAACGGGTTGAAGATAATTCCGATTGGACTCCAATACGTCGATCACTGCGTGGGTAATGTGGAACTCGGTCAGATGAACAGATGGGTTGATTTCTATGAACGCGTGATGGGCTTCAAACTACTCATCACCTTTGATGATCGTGACATATCCACGGAATACAGCGCCCTCATGTCCAAGGTAGTGTCGAACGGGAATGGGTACATCAAGTTTCCCATCAACGAACCTGCGCAAGGCAAAAAGAAATCGCAGATCGAGGAGTATCTTGATTTCTACCACGGCCCGGGGGTACAGCATATAGCCATCGCCACCGACGATATTATCCGCACCGTTTCTGAACTTCGGCACAGGGGCGTTGAATTCCTGCATGTCCCTGAAACTTATTATGAGGACGTTCGCGACCGGGTCGGGCACATCCATGAAAACCTGAAGGATCTGAAAAAACAAAACATCCTGATCGACCGTGACGAAGAAGGATACCTGTTGCAGATTTTTAGTAAACCGGTCCAGGACAGGCCCACCTTGTTCTTCGAGATTATTGAGCGCAAGGGCGCCAAGTCGTTTGGCAAAGGAAATTTCAAGGCGCTCTTTGAATCCATCGAGCGGGAACAGGCACTCAGGGGAAATCTTTAATTAATGCGATGATTCACGAAATTCAAAAGATAAAATCCTGCGAAGTTTTTGCGGGTTTTCATGGCCGCTTTATTCATACCGTAAACATGACCTTCGCCTATTGGGAAATCAGGAAGGGAAGCGCTCTTCCTGAACACGCTCATTTTCATGAACAGGTCGCCCACATGCTCGAAGGCGAATTTGAGTTTACCATCGATGGCATTTCCAACAGTTTGTTTCCCGGAATGATCGCAACGATCCCCTCCAACGTGAAACACGCGGGAAGGGCAGTCACCGACTGCAAGATCCTGGATGTTTTTTATCCGGTCAGGGAAGATTATAAGCTTTGATCACGGTCAACCCTCACCTCAACCCTCTCCCCAGGAGAGGGGCTAAGGAGTGAGGGATTTTTTCCACTTTTTATATTTTTGAATCTAATGGCTACTATCACTACCGGTCTCCTAACGCAATCCCAATCCAGGGCGCAGGAATGGCTCAAGAGCAGCATCGACCAGGAATCAAAGAACCAGATCATGGCGCTGCTGGCAAAGCAAGATCCCAAAGAATTGATCGACCGCTTTTACAAAAACCTCGAATTCGGCACCGGCGGTCTCCGTGGCGTGATGGGAGTTGGATCGAATTGCATTAACAAGTATACCGTTGGCACCGCTACGCAAGGTCTGGCCAACTATCTTAAAAAGGTATTGCCAGGAAAGGAAATTAAAGTCGCTATTGCGTACGACTGCCGCAACAACAGCAAATTCTTTGCTCAGATTGCGGCCGATGTATTCTCGGCCAATGGCATCAGGGTTTATCTCTTCCCTGAACTTCGCCCCACTCCCCTGCTGTCGTTTGCGATCCGTCGCCTGCAATGCGACTCGGGCGTGGTGGTGACGGCATCGCACAATCCAAAGGAATACAACGGATATAAAGCGTACTGGTCTGATGGCGCACAGCTTGTTCCCCCGCACGATAAGAACGTCATTGCCGAAGTCGAAGCCATCAGCGGGTTTAACCAGGTCCGCTTCAGGCCCGAGCCTGCCCTGATCAATTTGATAGGACGTGACGTGGAGGATGCATATTATGAAGAAGTCATGCGGTTGATTCCGGGACAGGACAGCATCCAGAGGCAAAGCGACATTTCATTGGTTTATTCGAGTCTTCACGGGGCGGGTATCACGATGGTGCCCGAATGCCTGCGGCGGTTGGGATTTACCAACGTGTCGGTCGTCAAAGAACAAGAAGTTCCTGACGGTAATTTCCCCACGGTCCAATCGCCCAATCCGGAAGAACGTTCGGCCATGGAGCTGGCATTAAAGAAGGGGACCGCGCTCAATTCGGAATTGGTCATGGCAACCGACCCGGATACCGACCGCGTGGGCATCGGCATCAAAGACGACAAAATGGAATTTTTTCTGCTCAGTGGCAACCAGGCATTCAGCCTGATGATGTGGTTCATATTAAGGAACTTGAAAGAAACACAAAATACCTACATCGCTAAAACCATTGTGACGACTGAACTGGTCGATACGATGGCCAGGCATTTTGGCGTGGATTGCTATAATACGCTGACGGGCTTCAAGTATATCGCCGAACTGATGCACGAACTCGACGGTAAAAAGAAATTTGTGGCGGCGGGAGAGGAAAGCTACGGCTATATGGTTGGCGATTTTGTTCGCGATAAGGATGCGGTATCGGCTTGTGCTTTCTTTGCTGCGATGGCGGCGACCGCCCAGGATGAAGATCAGCATCTTTATGACTGGCTGCTCAACATGTATATTGAATTTGGACTCTACCATGAGGGGCTTGTCAACCTGGTCCGCAAAGGCGCCGAGGGAGAACAGCAGATCAAGGCGATGATGCAAGAATTCAGAAGCAACCCACCTTCCTCCCTTGGTGGGCATAGCGTGATCCGTGTGCTTGATTACAAGACAGGGTTGGAAAAGGACCTGGTCAAAGGTCAGACGAAGGCACTGCAGTTGCCGGAGTCCGATGTGTTGCAATTTTACACGGAAGATGGAAGTAAGATTTCCGTGCGGCCGTCGGGTACAGAGCCAAAGATCAAGTTTTATATCAGCGTGAAAGCGAAACTTGAGTCCAAAGAAGCGTTTGAGGCAGTGAGCCAGGTGTTGAATAAGAAGATTGCAAGGATTGAAGAGGATCTTCAACTCACCTAGAATTCGCAAATCGCAACTCGTAATTTATAAATCAATGCTGTCCGGTAAAAGCGGTGCTTTGCGAGAGTGGCTCGCGCTCACTGGATCTCTTTTAACCGCTAAGAACGCAAAGGTTTGCAAAGGTAAAGTTCGCTGAGGATTATTTGATTAGGAATAGGTTTCGGCGTAATTTTTAATTCGTAATTTTTTCGCCCGTATTTGCATTCAGTTCCGTAGGAACGAAATATTGGTAACCGCGAAAAGTCAAGCCTATGAAGTTCCGTAGGAACGGAATATCAATCACTGGCAGTTATTAGCGATGTTTGACCGATAGG
>JBGPGZ010000209.1:0-7344 GCA_041484175.1 Cyclobacteriaceae bacterium
CATCCGGGCTAGAGCAATCTATGATTCACCCAGGATCGGCGAATTCGCTATCATTCTGGCAAAGGTTGTTAAGGAAAGTGAGTTAGGGGATCAAACGAAACAAAAGATCTTGCGGCAGCTCAATGATTTGAATCAAAAAAGACCAGCCTTGCTGGCGTCCCGTTAATTTTGGAGGATCCGAACCTCGACCCTTCGGTTAAGTTTATGGGCCTCTTCGGAATCATCGCGGCTGATGGGCATGGTGCCGCCATAGGCTTTAGTCTTCACTTTACTTTTGGCAACACCTTTAGACACCAAATAATTCCGTACTGCGACTACGCGCTGCTCTGAGAGTTTCATGTTCTTTTTGGGGTCGCCCTTCACATCGGTATGCCCTTCCAATTGAATTACCATCCTCGGATTGTTCTCCAGCATTTTTGTTAACTCATCGAGTTCCGGATATGACTGGGTGGTAATGTTGGCATTCCCCACCTGAAAAATCAAGTTGTCGAGTCGCATGACTTTTCCAACAGTATGGGTCGTCACTGCTTCCTTGGCGGCGCTCGCCGGCAATCCCAATTCGATATCCCTGATTACCTTGCGTTCGGTGTTGGCCGAGGCTGGATCAAGCATGTATTTGGAGGGTGCAAATCCGGGAGCCTCCACGGTAATTGAATACTTCTCATGATCATAGAGTGGAAATGAAAACGAACTCCCGGAAAGAAATCCAACCTTACTGCCATAAGGCAGACTTTGGTAGGTAACCCGTGCGGCCACCGGTTCCCGCGTCGCAGCATTGATGATTTTTCCCTCGGCGTAAATCAGCGTATCCCCCGTCTGAGCCCCCGCGCCATAAACGATCGTGAACAAGGTCAAAGCGAGTATCAATTTCCTTTTCATCGCATTCCAGGCTTATGATTACAGTTTGATAATCTTAAATTCAACCCGTCGGTTTTTCTTGTTGCCTTCCTTCGTATTGCTCGTGTCTACCAGTCTGGTTTCCCCAAAGTAGGTAACCTCGATGCGACTCTCGGCGATCCCCTTTTCCATAAGATACCTCGCAACTGACCTGGCTCTGCGCTCGGACAATCCCATATTGTACATGCCAGTACCGATCGGATCGGTGTGCCCCGCCAGTTCAACCCGCATTTCCGATTTCTCATTCATCAGCGTAACAATTCGGTTGAGTTCCGGAAACGATTCCGGTTTCAAGACGGATTTATCAAAGTCGAAGAAAATGTTATTGAGTACAATCTTGGCATCCTGTTCAATGGCAGCTACTTCAATCGGCATGAGCCTGATGTCTCCCTCCTGTACAACAGCGTCCTTATTGTAATTGCGCAAGTCCAGATTTTGGTTTTCGGAAATAAAGCCCTTTGCTTCGGCCCGGAAGCCATACAATTTTCCACCGGGCAAATGGATTTCATATTCCCCTGTCTCGGGATTGGAATACACAACACCAACTTCCTTGCCGCTGGGCAATTCTTCATAAATGATTTTCGCCCCGACTGGCTTTCCTGTTTTCGCGTCTATCAGTTTTCCTTTTACGATGATGATCGGTTCCGGGCTTAAGTATAAAGGCATTTTCACACGGAAAATGTCAATATTGTCTTCCGTTACACCTCTGGAGTAATAGGCATATTCACTCGTTGAAGGAATGTTAAAGAACAAATCATCCAATTTGGAATTAATATCAGGCCCCATGTTTTGAGGGGATGACCAGTTGGTCCAGGTGTCATCAAGTCTTTTCGACAAATACACATCGCTGCCTCCGTATCCGCTAAATCCATTGGATGAGAAATAAAGTGTTTTGTCATCGGAGGCCAGGAAGGGTGCAGTATCATCTCCAGCTGTATTGACCACGCCCCCCAGATTCAATGGCTTAGTCCAGATTGTGTCGTTTTTCGCAAAGCTCACATACAGGTCTCTTCCTCCATGAGAATCTTCCCGCTCAATCGACATCAGCAGCGCTTTCCTCGTATTGGTAAGAAAATAATTTGCCTTCTCGTTAAAGTTATAGTCGTCTTCAATATTGAGCGATTGGGGAGGCGTCCATGAACCTCCGATATTATTACTGATGGATACGCCTGCAAGCATCTTATCTTTGGCTTCGTATCGATTGCCCAAAACAAGGAGGACCGATTTTCCGTCCGGTGTGGCAGCACTGACGGCGCTGACAAAGTTGGGATAATTATTGTTAAACTGCGGGCCCATGTTTTTTGCCAAGGTCCATTTGCCGTCCTGGCCCAGCTCGGAATACCAGATGTCTTCCTTATCGTTCACACCTCCTATATTTTCAGGGTGGTTTCTTCTGCTAAAGTAGAGCGTCTTTCCGTCCGGAGATAAAAGGGGGTTTAGCTCACTATAATCGCTGTTGACATTCTTATCCAATTGCTCCACCACCAGACCCTTGCTCAATAATTCCGGCAGGTCAATATTCGCGATGATCGGATAGCCTGAATCGGAAATGGCCACGGCATCCAGTGCAAAATAATCCGGCATGGCTTTGCCATCAAATTCCAATTTAATGGCTGAAACTTTATAAGCTGTTTTTTCAATAAACACATTGAGCATCCGTCCTTTGAGTGGAATCACCATGGGGTTGAATGTGTGTACCAGATTTTCCTTGCCTGCTTCATCATAAGTATAAATCTTATAAAGCGCACCCGGGTTGTATGACTCCGCAATAGCGATCTGGTGGATCTGCATTGGATTTGCATAACCCAGCTTGATGAATTCTGATCTCTTCGGTTTATCCGGCGTCCAGGCATTCGGATTTTGTCCTCCGGCAGGAAGAACATTGGGTTTACCCAATGCTTGTTGTGCCGAATACTGAACGGGGGTGAGCTCCGAAGAAAATTCCAGGACCTTGGCAGCCCATTGGACTTGCTGGCAATACGACCAAGCGCTCAACAGGGCAAAGCAGAGAGCGAGTAGACATTTCTTCATGGAATAGATCCGGGTAGTTTTACAAATGAACGCGGGGATAAACATAGTTAAAATTTGAAAGAGCGGAAAACATTCCAACGTTGAGTTTCGGCCAAATATGTCAAAAATCACGGTGTATTAACATATTTCACTCAAGGGAGCTCTTGTTGAACAACAGAAAACCGACATGGAGCAGTACCCCCAGCGGCGTCTCCTTGTCGTCATAAAAGTTCACGCTAAGGCTGATTGGACCAACCGTTGAGTGCAGTACTAGTCCGGCAGTCCCTGCAAAGAAGATTTTTGTAAATTCCTTATTTAGCGTCGCCCCCTGATCGGTGCCTTTCACAATGGCACCAAAAGGTTTGAAGAGATATCCTTCCAGCCGAAAGTCAAGGTTCTTGCGAATTCCAAAGACATTTCTCCATCCACCCGCCACGTAGTTGAAAGCCCTGAAGTTCTGCAGCAATAAAGTGCGGCTGTCCTGGAGCGGGTTGAATGCCGGTGCGTTAATGATCGTACCGTAATAATTCGAAAATACAGGTTGGTTGGAAACCACGGCGTCCAGATAATAACCGGAACTATAGAATCCTTTTTTCAAGTATTGTTCCAGTAGCAACCTTCCCCGGAACCAGGTCCGATTATGCTCCTGGTTCGCTTTCGTCAGGGATGTAGAGCCCGGAACGAAGTCTTCTTCAAGGTCAAACCAGTCGGCAGAAAGCTGAAACGATTTCCCCTCGGTAGGGTATTGTTTCCGGTTGAGTGTATTGGTGGTCAACATGAAACCGGCCCGCAAACCGGTTAAACTCAATTGGTCCAGCGTGTCGGTCGATGTAAAAGAACTCAAATCAATATACTGGTCCCGGTTGTTGATATAGGTGCCAGTGAGAGCAGCTTTGTATTTTTTCTCTACCGGGATTCCGATACTGATTCCCAATTTCCGGTCAATACGGGTGAGCACGGTGGGGGAATATTTCTTTACGATAATATCTTTACCCTCCAGGAAATTCCAGCTATTGAAAGTCGTTTCCGGCTCCAGGTAAAATTGACCGAAGTTAGGGAAGTCGATACGGGCTTTGACCTGGGCCGACTTATAAAAATTGCCAGCGTAAAAATTGGCCTGGGCATGCGTCAGCACTTGGTTAAACCGATAATAATTCAGCCCCAGAAAAATGCTGCTAATGCTTCGGGTTGCGATGACTCCGCCAAAATCAACCTGGAAATTATTTTGAGGTCTTCTCGACAACTGGAAATCAAATCGGCGACTGGCCGTATCATAAAGGAAACTTGGGTAAATGTTTTTGAAGTAATCATCTGATACCAGGCGATAATATCCTGACTTCACATCCGAAAAATACAAGGGCCTTCTTCCCTTTTTAAAAAAGTGGTTCAAATACTTTTGCTGCCCGACATTGAAATTTCTAAACTGAATCTTGTCCGTGACCAGGGGCAGTGTCTTGTTTCTGAATTGGTTGCGTGCCGAGGCCGCCGTCTCACAGGTCCGGCGGGCGGTGACTTTTGCTTTGATCTCCTTCATCTGCCGCATCGTTTGGTTGTACCCGCTGTCGATGAGGCCTCTTGCCCTGCCAAAATCAAACGCAGAGAACCTCCTCAAGTTAGGTTGGATATAAACACCCGAGGCCGGTACTTTGTTGGGATCGGACTTGTCGAGCAGCATGTACAGTAATGACCGGGATATTAATTGTTCATCTTCTCCATAGGGATACACGTCATACACCTTGCTGGAGACATTGCTGCCGATGATCACGTCCGGCCGGAATTCATGCTGTGCCACATCGACCGGGAAATTATTGTACACGCCGCCATCAAATAGATATTTACCATCTACGCGAATGGGATTGTAAAAAAAAGGGGCGGTCTGAGTGGCTCGGAGGGCATCCCCCAGAACGCCTTTCTTTAGAATCACTTCTGTTTGGGTGAAAATATCGGAGGCAACAACGCGAAGGGGCACAAACAAACTGTCAAAATTATTCTTGGCAATGGCACAGGGCTGGGCCATTTTTTCGGCTAGTGCAAAATTGAGTGATAAGTCATTCGCCAGGCTGCTGTTAAACAGAACATTAAAGGTTGAATCCAATGACAAGTTCAGTTTAAGAAATGAGGGGTGATCATCATTCTTGTTATAGTAGTAGTTGTAACCCTCCTCCAATCGCCCGCTGATTGTGCGCAAGAAATCCTCCTGCAGCATCATCTCTTCAATTTCGCCAGGGCTCATTCCCGCAGCATAACATCCCGCAACGATACCGCCCATAGAGGTGCCAACCACATAATCAATCGGGATGTCATTTTCTTCAAGGGCCTTGAGTACCCCAACGTGCGCGAGGCCTTTGGCAGCACCCCCGCTAAAGACCACTCCTACTTTTTGGGTTTGGCCCATGGCCAGAAATGAACAAAAACAAAGAAGAAAGGCACCGTATAACTTCATCACCTCGCTTTAAACGACAGGTACGTTGTTTAAATCTCTCATTCCTAACAAATAAAGTAGCAGAAAATTGCCGGAAGAAAAAATAAGGCCGAAAATCAACGCGAGGCGACAATGACTTCCGGAGTTGAAGGCGGGTAAGCGATCAATTGCAATCGGTCTATGAGATCCTCTTTCACGTGTTGAAATTGTTCAAGTTTTTCTTTTCTCACAGGTTCCGACGGGGGCAATTCCACTTTCAAGGCGTCCACCTGAACGCCCCGTCGCCAAAAACGATAACAAACATGAGGCCCGGTTGCGAGGCCGGTGCTTCCCACATAGCCGATCGTTTGGCCTTGCCTCACGCGGGCGCCTGGGGTTATGCCAGCCCCTATTTTTGACATATGCAGGTAGGCTGTCTTATAAATCCCGTTGTGTCGGATTTTCACATAATTGCCATTGTTCGTCTTGTATTGCGCTTCCTCCACTTCGCCATCACCTACCGAACGAATAGGCGTGCCTGTGGGTGCGGCAAAATCAGTCCCCAGGTGTGCACGGAAAACTTTGGCGACCGGATGAAAACGGTTGAGATTGTAACGAGAACTGATGCGCGTAAATTCTATCGGATATTTTAACAGCGCTTTGCGAAGGCTATTCCCCTGCTCATCAAAATAATCGGGGCCGTTACCCTGATCAAACGGGAATGCATAATACCCATTCCCGGAATGTTCAAAATAAATGCCGAGAATTTTGCGAATATTTATGGGCTTGTCTTCCACCTGGTCTTCCTCATATATCAATTTGAACTTATCGCCTTTTTGCAAATGCTGAAAATCAACCTGCCAGGCAAAGATGTCCACAAACCGATTGGTCAACTCGTGGGATATACCAAGCTGGTCTATCGTTTCTGAGAGGGAAGCTTGAATTTCCCCACTCACACTTTTCTCAAGGGTTATTACCTCGCGTTGACAGACCTCAATAAACAAGGTATCCCGGAAGTGAAAAATAACATAGTCAATCGGATTGGGTTCGTAGACCAGTGCCTTTGCCGACTGCAATGAATCGTGCTCTGTGATCAACGTATATTTTTTGCCCGCGGCGATTTTGCGGAAATCAAAAATATTCCGCGGCAACAAACTCAACTGCTGCTGGACACGAGGCGATACAAAATGTCCTTCCAGCAGATCGGTAAATCGTTGGTTTCTTTTTACATGATCTTCAGAGATGTGCAGGTCATTGACCACCATTCCAAATAGCACAATTGGCTTTTTTACCTCGATCTCGATACGCTGTATCGAATCCGCTTGTGCAAAGTCCCCATGACGCGAGAAAAGGACCGTGTTATTGTCGATCAGAAAGAAGGAAAGAATGAGAATGAAAACCACGACCAGTGCCAGGGCAGTTTTCTTAATCCAGGATGATTTCCGTAACTCCATTCGTCTAAAAAATGACTTTCCGTCAATGGAAAGTCTGCAAGTTTAGTCTAAAAAATCAGGTTTTGGAGCCTATTCTTGGTTAAAGATAGCAAAACAAGTAGATTTTGAGGGCCGTAACCCTTCGCATGATGGGCCCTTTTCTTATTAGTTTGGGTACAACTCCCGGTACTTCTTCTTGCCAGTTTCCAAAAACTTTACAAAAGTTCCCACGCTGCGGTCGTACGTGTGTGGCCAGGCGAGCACTCTTTCATCTTTACCAACGAGAACGTAAAAAGGCTGGGCATTATTTTCAAGACTGGCAATTTGGATATCGGCGTTTTGTTTGCCGATTGTCTTCTTCACTTTACCATCATACTTCGATGTAGACCATTCCGTCTCCGGCAATTCTGTCTTGTCGTCCACATACAAGGCTACGACCACAAAATCGTTTTGCAACCGCTCCAGCACCTGGGGATCGCTCCAAACAACTGCTTCCATTTCACGACAGTTGGTACACCCATGACCAGTAAAGTCGATAAATAAAGGTTTGTTTTGCTTGCGTGCACAAGCCAACGCCTGATGATAATCAAAATACCCCAAAAG
>JBGPGZ010000210.1:0-7343 GCA_041484175.1 Cyclobacteriaceae bacterium
ACGTAATCGTATTTGTCACTGGTGAGTTGAACAGCATCACCACCCTGAACAGCCACCCGGTAAAGATAGGACGTCAGCTCCTGATAGGCCGCCGTATTCCGGTCGGGGCTGGCTGCAAAAACAATCTCTCTGCTGTCGGCAGTCCAGGTCGCTTGACTGAATTCAAATCCCTCGGTTTTAGTCATCGCCACACTCGCAAAGATGTCCTTTGCCACACTTCCGGGCTGAAATGGCTGAACAAAGGCGTGCAATTGTTTTTCATCGATCCATTTATCCCAATTGCGTATGGGGAATGCGTTGTAAACGCGTGCTTTGTATTTCAATTTCTTTTTCTCTTCCTCCGTTTTTTTGTTCACCGAATCGGAATAACACAAGGGATAAACGCGGCTTGTAAATAGCATCATTTTCCCGTCCGGGCTCCATTGCGGCGAACCAGCGCCCGTCGACAGTGTGGTAAAGCGCTGCGCCTCTCCCCCGTCCTGAATATTCAGCGTATATAGCTGAGCCACTTCATCTCCATCGCGCTTGGCGACGAATGCGATGTACTTTCCATCGGGGCTCCATGCATACTCAGTCTCACCGCCCTTGCCCGCCGTGATTTTCCTTGGCGGCATGCTTGCATCAGTGGGCACTATATACAAATCACTGGATTGTTCCTTTTCATCGTAAGCGGCCTCCGTGACGCCAAAAACAGTCCAGCGTCCATCAGGGCTCAGGACGGGTGCGCCAACGCGTTTCATCAGCCACATTGATTCGTGCGTGATGGGCTGTTTCTGCTGCGACCATGCCAAAGAAAAACACAGACAGCAAACGAATAAGACAAGTAACTTCTTCATGGTATGTTTTGGTGTTGAGTCGATGTTCAATAATGCCAAGGTGCAGTAAATTGTTGATCCTTTGCCGCTATGAATTTGCGAATAATTTGGTCTATGTTTGTTGAGAGATTATAATATTTTATGCCTATGAACGATATGACAATGATCACAACCAGTACCGCTTTGGAGGGGTACAGGATTACAAAGCAGCTGGGACTGGTTCGCGGCATCACGGTGAGATCGCGGAGTATCATCGGAAATATTGCCGGTAGCTTCATGACCATTTTTGGGGGTCGGAGCACGATTTACACCGAACTCTGTGAAAATGCCCGCGAGGAAGCGCTGCAGCTGATGATCCGACACGCCAAGGAACTGGGGGCCAATGCCATCATTACGATGCGCTATGACGCCAATGAAGTCATGAGCGGTTTGACAGAAGTGTTGGCTTATGGGACGGCCGTTGTGGTGGAGAAAAACTAGTTGAATGCGCGAGACCTCTTAAAGTGAGTACGGGTTTTCGACAACGAAGACCCTGATTTCCAACGTTTTCAATGCGGTCCATTCAACGTTTCAAATAAGTCTTCTCTTCCGGTTGTGTTCATAAATCCGTTACTAAATTAAATCAAAGCCAATTTACAAACTGAAAGTGAATTAGCGCCAGGCTATTTGTTTGAATAGTGTTTATTTGCCATCAGCGAAATGGGTAAACCTATCGCAAGCATCAAAATAATCATTCCGATCGCCGCCTGAGTAAGATTGAAAGTACCGGGCGGTACATTACTCAACGGCAATACTACCAGATTCATGATAAGCCAGACGACAACGCCATACCCCAGCCCGGCGGCGACTTTATTTGTTGCGAGGAAACGTATTTTGGGATATGCAAAAAAGAACAACAAGGTCCATGTTGTGGCGATCATATAGTGAAAGATCAAACCCCAGACCGCCATCCAGGGGCTTTGAGAAAATACTTCCGGTCCGAAGATGCCGCTGGCGATATATTGAAATATCCTGACCGGGTTGCGATAGGCAGGAATGATAAACTTGATGACTGCCGCAGATCCATCCAGCGTGCCTGCCAACAGGCCAGTCAGAAGGACTGCTTTCAAAAGTCGCTTTGGTTGTTGATTGCCAGCCGGGCGGGATTGTGCGGTCATTGGATTGAGGTTTTAATCTATCATTTCTTGCAAATAGTTAACTCAAGTACATTTTTATTCTTTCCGGAGGCAAACTATATTCTAAATCATTAACTTTTGGGTATAGCGAAGATAAAGTTTATCGATCGTTGTAACCATCCCTTCAGAAGGGGGTTTTCCATGTTGGACCAAACAAATTTAGGTATGATTGCTATCTACATTAAAGCAGCCTTCCGCAATATACTCCGCCATAAGGATTATTCATTTATCTCGATTCTCGGTTTGGCGATCGGTCTTGCCAGCGCCCTGTCAATTCTCTTATATGTAAAAAGCGAGCTTAGCTATGACGCCTATCACTTAAAGAAAGACCGCATCTATCGCCTGGCAACCAAGGTCGCGAACGCATCTTTTGAAGGGATCGCCAAAGTAAATGGCCCGTGGGGACCGGCGGCCCTGGAAAATATCCCGGAAGTGGAGCAGATGGTGCGGTTTGTGCCGGCGGGTCAAAACCTGGTAAGTCAAGGCGACAAGAGATTCTATGAGAATGACGGCTTATATGCCGATCCAGCCGTATTTGAAGTTTTTAGTTTCCACCTACTTAGCGGAAATGCCGAGCACGCATTGCGACTACCAAACAGCGTGGTCATCAATCAAAAAATGGCACTCACCTACTTTGGCGACCTGGACCCAATCGGCAAATCCCTTGAGATCGAAAATCAACCCTACCTGGTAACAGCGATAGTCCGCGATATTCCTGAAAATTCACACTTCCGGTTTAGTTATTTATTATCTATGGGAGGTTTATCCAACCCCTTGCGCGATAGCTGGGAGCAATGGAACCAGTTTTACACATACCTGCTGTTGAAAGAAAATGCTTCACCGACCATGGTCGCCGATAAGTTTAAAGCGCTTCTTCCAAAACACCTTGAGCAACGCATTGCCGCCGGCTATACCCCTTTCCTTCAACAGCTGACGAGCATTCACCTCCACTCCAACCTGTTCCGCGAGATAAATCCCAACTCGGACATGCTTTATATTTATATCTTCTCTTCGATCGGGTTCTTGATCTTGATCATCTCCGGGATCAACTTCATCAACCTCTCTACAGCGCGTGCTGCAGCGAGGGGCAAAGAAGTGGGCGTAAGGAAAACACATGGAGCCGCCAAAAGACAATTGGTTGCGCAATACCTTACTGAGTCTATTCTGCTGAGCATGGTTGCGCTTGCGGTGGCGACGGTATTAGCCTCTCTTGCGTTGCCCGTATTCAATGCACTGTCGGGCAGGCATCTTTCACTTGATCTTTTAAGGGATCCGACCACCATCGCGAGCTTCCTGGCTATTGCCACCATGGTGGGAATTCTATCGGGCAGTTATCCGGCCTTCTTGATGGCATCGATGAAACCTTCCGAGGTGCTCAAGGGAAAATCGGCCTCTCCGCGCTCAGTCTTGCGAAACATATTGGTTATAACCCAGTTTACCTTGTCCGCTTTTTTGATTATTGCCTCCGTTGTCATCGCTAAACAATTGAACTACATCCAACAGAAAAAACTCGGATTCAACCCCAGTCAAATGATCACGATTCCGATTCGCGACGATCGGATGAAGACTGGGTATGAAACGATCCGGCAAGAGTTACTTCAAAATCCGGCTATCGCTGACGTCTCGGTATCCGGGACGCTCCCTGGCGGTGGCGATTGGGGAATCCCTTTTGAAGCAGAGGGAATTGACCCCTCACAGCTTCCTTCTATGCGGGTTCTTGCGGTCGATCACCATTTCATCAAGGCCTTTCAAATCGAGTTATCAAAAGGACGCGACTTCTCAAGCGATTTTCCAAGTGATACCGTCGCCTATATCATCAATGAAGAGGCCGCCCGACAATTGGGCTGGGCTGACCCAATCGGCAAAAGAATCAGCATGCAGGCAATCCATCGTCCACTGGCCCCGGTTGTCGGCGTGGTGAAAGACTTCCACTTTCGTTCGCTTCACGAAAAAATCGGGCCCGTCATGTTTTTCATCCCGTCTTCGAGCTGGTTTGGCGTATATACAATCCGGGTTCAAGCCGGCAATGCTCAGGATGCGTTGAAATTCCTCGAGACGAAGTGGTCCGTCTTTGACCCGGGACATCCTTTTACCTACAATTTCTTTGATCAGGATTACGGCAAACTTTATTAGGCCGAAAACAGGCTTGCCAAATTGGTGCTGTACTTTACATTGATCGCTGTCTTCATAGCTTGCCTGGGTCTGTACAGTCTCGCAGCCTTGATGGCGGAAAGCAGGATTAAAGAAATTGGCGTTCGCAAAATACTGGGAGCGTCCGTGAGCAGCATCTCCTTGTTGCTTTCCAAGGACCTTCTCAAATTTGTAGTGATCGGGTTCGCGATTGCCATTCCCGCAGGATATTATGCGATGGAGCTATGGCTCAACGATTTTGTTTATCGTGTAACGATCGTGCCGGGCTTTTTCCTTGCAGCGGGTGCCATGACCATCCTCACGGCTTGGATCACAGTTTCCTACAAAGTCATTCGCTCCAGTTTGTCCAATCCGGTGGATACCTTGCGATACGAGTAGTGTCTATTTGCTTGTTTGCGTTGGCCGTCGCTCTTCATATTTCGTCCCTACGGGACTTGATTTGTGTTTATTGCTGCTACCTGTATCTCATCCCTACGGGACTCTAACTTGTAGATAGATTAGATTCCGTGTAAAAATCCGAGCATGATTGTTATTGGATAAGAGCCTAAAAGTCCCGTTAGGGACAAGATATTGGCAGACAAAACAACGTCGGCCATAGTTATCTATATTTTGATTTGTGTTTGTTGCTGTTACCTATATCTCATCCCTACGGGACTCTTTCCTGTAGATTACATTCCGTGTAGAAATCGGAGCATGATTGTTATTGGATAAAAGGTCAAAGCCTCCCTTGCCGAATGACTTTCGGGCATCTTGATTCAAGGGTCAATTACCCAGAGAGACAGGCCTTATATCAGGTTTCTGTGCGTCATACCTAACGTTTGTCTTCAGCTTCCTTCAGATTCTATCTCGCGATAGACCCTTGCTTTCGACTAAAGGATTCCGGTCATCACGGCTCCTTTTGGGACTTGAGGACGTCTTCCTCACACCCGTTGGACTTACTACATGCCAGGCGCACCCTGCATCTCATCCCTACGGGACTCTTTCTTGCAGGTTATATTCCTAACCTCGCGTAAAATTCAGAGCATGATTGTTATTGGATAAAAGGCCTAAAAGTCCCGTTAGGGACGAAATATTGGTAACCATAAAGACCCAGTCAACCAAGTCCCGTTAGGGACGAAATATTGATTCAACACATCCCTTGCTTGTCAGGCAAATAAAACCCTCTCCGTTCACCTTGTCGCTTGGACCTTTTGGAAAATCTGCTTAAGATCAGGGTTTGGCAAAATTATCTTGTCGGCACCGTTCTTGACGAGGTACAACAACGCCTTTGCCAACTGGACCGATGAGATAACCATCCGTGGCATGAGCAACTCAAAGACCGGGAAAAGCGGGATCATTATCTTATTGGTCCAGGGAGCATGCGGATTCTGGTGTATGGGCCTTATGCCTCCAGGCCTCGCGATGATCAGTTTTTTAAACGGGAGCTTCTGCAAAGCGTTTTCCGTCTTTCCTTTTACACGGGCAAAAAGGGTCTTGCTTTTTTCGCTGGAGTCGGCGCCTTCTCCGCTTAAAAACAGAAAGGTTATTGAAGGGTTTGCCCGAAGCATGGCTTTCGCAGCTTCCATGGCGTAATCATACGTGATCGTATGGTATTCTTCCTTGTTCACCTGGTTTTGTGAAATGCCAAGACACCAAAGGCAAGCATCATGGGTTTTGAATAGTTCCGAGAGCGGATCATAATCAAGGAAATTCTTGTGAATCACAACCTTGAGCTTCACGCCGCCTTGTGCCGGCAAGTGGGGAATGTCCAATGGCCGCCGGACAAGAGCGCTTATTTCCTGAATATCATTATCAAGCATTGCTTGTCTGACCACCTCCGCTCCTACCAAGCCGGTAGCACCTGTCACGATTATTTTCATAAGAGATATTTTAATAATCCGAACTGTGTTGTTGTTATTACACGTTTCTCTTAGTGTCCATTGTGGTTCTTCGTGTTCTTTGTGACCAGCATTCCTAATGAGAAAGTTTCAATGCATGGTCACGAAGTTCACAAAGAACCATCCCGATAGCTATCGGGAGACACAAAGAATTCAGGTACGCTAGGTGAAATTAATGGAATTCTATGCATAATGAAAAATTCATAGCTTGCGGAGTCTTCTCAATCCCAATTATCACAGCTTATGCGATATCCAGAACGTTTTAGTATTCTGATTTTCTGCATAATGCTATTGGTCTCCTGCACCGGCAAAAAAGACCAGCAGCTAAAAAAAATGCATGTTCTTTTTGATTCAGACACCAACAACGAGCTTGACGATCAGCACGCCTTGGCGTATCTGCTTTTTAACGGCGGCACGTTCGAGCTGGCGGGTGTAACGGTAAATGCAACGCGCAAAGGCGGAGGCATCGGAGGCCAATACGCCGAAGCCGAACGGGTAATGAAATTATGCGGTTTTGAAAACAATCCTCCTATCTACAAGGGAACAAACAATTCCTTCGACGCCATTCAGCATCAGCTTGACTCCGCCACATTCGATGGCCATGAGGCGGTGAACTTTATCATTAAGCAATCCAAAAAGGCGACCGATGGAAAGTTGATCGTCATCGGCGTGGGCAAACTCACGAACCTGGCGCTCGCACTGAAAAAAGACCCTTCGATCGCCGACCGTATCCGGTTGGTTTGGCTTGGCTCCAATTATCCGGACCCAGGTGAGTACAATCTGGAAAATGACACGGCTTCGGTAAATTATGTAATCGGGACCAACGTTGAATTTGAAATGGTAACGGTGCGATACGGCAAACCCTCAGGCACGGATGTTGTGAAAATTACACAGGAGGCGGTTAACCGCGATATGCCCGGTAAGGGACCTACCATCAGCACACCGGTGACGGGCAGGGATGGCGGAAGCTTTACCACCTTTGGTGATTATTCAATTGATCTCTTTAAGCATACCGACTACCACGGTGTTCCGCCGTCACGCGCATTATTTGATATGGCAGCCGTGGCCATTGTCAAAAATCCGAGTTGGGCAAAGAAAATGCAGATACCCGGGCCGAGACTTGTTAACGGCCTGTGGATTGACCAACCCGGAAACACGCGGATCGTCAGCGTGTGGGAAAACTTTGATAAGGAAAAGATCCTCGCTGACTTCTACGAATCGATGGAGAATTATCAGTTAGTAGATATTGTCAGGGATTAAATAGGAATCACTGATCGGAAAATCGGTGGTAATGCATTATAATTTCTGTATATACTTTTTCCACT
>JBGPGZ010000211.1:0-7277 GCA_041484175.1 Cyclobacteriaceae bacterium
AAGATCGCGGAGAGAATCAGGGACGGCGCGTATATGGTGATTCCAACAGAAATGCCCCGGAGCATTAAGAAGAAGAGGGCCGCCAACGACCTTACTTTGACGTCAAATCGCGTTTCCAGGTATTCATAGGCGGTATATACTTTCAGTTTGTGATAGAGCGGCACCGCCGTGATGCTGAGGATCATCATGGCAAGCGGCAAACCAAAATAAAATTGCAAGAACCGCATCCCATCCGCATAAGCCTGGCCGGGAGTAGAAAGAAAAGTGACCGCACTGGCCTGCGTGGCCATGATGGAAAGGCAAACACTCCACCAGGGCATGGTATTATTGCCAAGCAGATAGCTTGCCATGCTCTTACTTCCTCTTGACTTCCAGGTTCCGTAGGCAACGATCAATGAAATCGTCCCAAAAAGAACAATCCAATCAACCAGATTCATGAAAACGAACGGGTTATAACAAAATACAGGAGAATTTGTAATGCCAGTACCGACATGAGTAACCAATACCAGCCATTCCAGGACTTGAATAGGGGCGGTTTTTCTTCTGTTTGCATTTGGTTTTGGTTATTTGCCACCCGGTCGATGTGGAGGATATGATTTTTATTTTGTCTTCGATTTTACTTTGAAATTTTCAGGCCTCTTCATTTTGCCAAGCGAAACGAGATTAGCAAATAATCGATAAGCGCCAGGCACGCCTTCCGGCAATTGGCGAAAGAAAGAAAGCCCTGTATACACATAATGGCCATTGCCATAATTGGCCACCAGCAGACTTCCATCGCGCGCTGGTTCACCGGCATCATTACAGGAAAGAAGGGCCTCAAAGTGAGAATCCCATTTATCCGGAAAATACAGGCCTCGCTCCTGGACCCAGCCTTGAAAATCGCCGGCCGTAATTTTATTAGGATAGTTCAGCGCCGGATGTTCCGGTCTCAGAATTCTTACTTCGCTGTTTTCTTCCGTGACGCGGTCGCGTGAAAGCGAAAGGGAATAAGGCGCCACCTTATCGAGGTCAATTTCCAAATCATTGTTGTTGTTGTATTGGGTGATCACGGTGCCTCCATTCTTCACATACTCCAGCAAATCATCCATGAAGTGCCGGATTCGTTCATTCGTATTGAGAACGCGCACACCCAGCACCACAGCGTCCAGCTTTTTCAGATTGCCGGGAGTGACTTCCTCATCCTTCATTTCCCAAACTTCATAGCCCATGTTTTTCAGGCCAGCCGGAATTTCATCACCGGCGCCTTTAATATAGCCAACCACCGCTCCTTCCCTTTTTAAGTCAAGTCGCACCAATTTGGCCTCTGCCCTCGGCAACAAGGTCTGCACCGGAATATGATCATAGTTGATTACCTGAACTGACCAATCGTACTGCCTTCCGTCTAAATCGGCGATCGCCTTGACACTCGCAGTTGCCTCTTCCTTGGTCGGGAATACAGTGAATGACACGGTCGTCTCTTCGCCTTGTCTTTTCAACTCAAAAGGAATCGAATTGGGTTCCGATTTCCAACCCCTGGGCAAAGACAACCGGATGGTCCCGTTCAGGCTTTTCCCTGAAGTGGAAGACGATTTGGCAACCACCTTTATTTCTTTCGGAGAATAATTGGGAAAGACAAATACCCGATCCGAGAGATTAAGAAACAGGGGCGGGACAACTTCAAAGGGGCGGGTCAATTCACCTTTGACCGGATCAGTCCATTTATAAATCAAGGGACACGATACCAACAATTCTTCGTCGAGTACACTGAAAACAAAGTCCAGCATGACTGCAGGGTCATTCTCTGGCTTGCCAATAGAATGAGGATCTGAAACAGTGAAAAGTCCCGAGCCATGAGGCTCTTTAAGCCAGTATGGCCCTGAGTAATTCTTTTCAACGCTGAGTGATTTCTTGTTCTTGAAGGCAAGCGGCACATTATTCTTTAGAGAAGTCGTAAGCAGTGTGTCAAACCCGACGTCGTGCGCCCGGATTTCGATCAGTTTTACTTCGCTATTGGACCGGTTTAATATCTCATAACTGGTGGCAACTTTCTCACCTGGAGCTACCCAATAGCTGCTTGCGGTGACTTCAACAAAAAGTCCTAAACAATTTCGAATGAGGTTATTTACTTCAATCAGTTTCCTTGTTTTCCATACCCCCGGTTGCAATTGTGAAATTTCTTTACGGATTTGCAGAAGCACCGGAATAATTGCGGCCGGGCTTTCCTCATTAAACTGTTGAATTGCTTTTTCAACAAGGGGTTGCACTTTATCTCCCCCTTTCACGCGACTCCACGTCGTATTGACTCCATCAAGAATGTCCCTCACCGCCTTCTCTCCTTTCACAAACTCGAAATATTCAGGCGCATCCCCCCGGCGACCGGGTGACCCGAAGCCCTGACTCTTGTGCTGGGTGCGGCTCTCTGCTGCCAGCTCCGAGGATGACTTTCCAAGCAGTGCATTATAAGTTCCCACATTCATCGTCACCACACCGGGGGTATTCTCGTTGATCGTCTGATTCCACCATCGGCCCGTATTGGTAAATAGCCGTTTTACCTGCCAGGTGCCTAACTCCTTGACCTGATCCGGAAACACGGTAGGGTCGCCCGCCTGATCAAAACCATCCTGCGCCAGGATGGCCGAAGCAGTGTGTTGACCGTGACCGGCGCGTTCATCGGGAGGAAAGCGCGTCAGTATCACATCCGGCTGAAATTGACGGATGACTTTGACGACATCCGACAAGACCTCCTGCTTATTCCAAATCTCAAAAGTTTCCTTTGCGCTTTTTGAAAAACCAAAGTCAATGGCGCGGGTAAAAAATTGTTGACCGCCATCAATCCTTCGGGCGGACAACAGTTCCTGTGTTCTGATCAGGCCCAGCAGGTCCCGGATTTCGGGCCCAATCAGATTTTGTCCGCCATCCCCCCGCGTAAGGGAGAGATAGGCCGTGGTGATTAACCTGTCGTTGACCAGATAGGCAATAGCGCGGGTGTTTTCATCATCCGGGTGGGCAGCTAGATATAAGACAGCCCCCAATGAGTTCAGTTTTTTTAAATCCAGCTTAATCTGCGAGGCATCGGGTTGTTTGCGAAGTTGGGCCAGCGATATAATGGAAATCTGTAAGAAGGTCAGCAGGAATGCAATTCTCATGAGCAAAGACTTTATGCGAATTAACGAGGAAAAGGATTAGAAGGCTACGTATTGCTTGATTTTGAAGTTGATCATGCGCGTCAAATAAAACAAAAATTCCGGATTTATTACTTTCAAGTTCAACAGAATTCCTTGGTGACAATTTTCTGTAACAGGCCAAGAATACTGGATAAGAATAGAAAGCGCGGTGGCACCCTTTAGGCATGTCCACCGAAGCCCTAGCGTAGGTGGGCATGTCCACCGAAGCCCTGGCGTAGGGGGAGGCCAGGGGCGAGCGTGAAATTCGAGCTACTTCCCGCCGCACGCCCTTCTTTTCCCTGGGAGGGAACCGGCCCGCAGTCTAACATAGGACTAATCCGTGATCAGTAATCGGTAATAGCGAGAAGAAAGGCCAGAATGTAATTGCAAATTCAAGCGGTGAAAATCTTAAAGGGACAACCCCCTGTCGGCGCACGGGCCATCGCACCCCCCTTTGTTAAGGGGGAATGTTTTGCGCGTCGGACAAATTTTAGTTTGATGATCTAATTCATTCCCCCTTAATAAAGGGGGTTAGGGGGTTGTCTCCCCTCATAACCTGAAACCTGTTCCTACTAGCCACCAATCACTGCTGACCTTACAGGATTCCCGATCACCGATTACCGATCACTGATTACCGATCACCGGTTTTCTCCGGTCAACGAGCCGGTTAATCTTCCTTCCCGTCCCTGCCATTTGAATTTTTTGAATTTCTTCCGTTGTGGAAAAAATAATTTCAGGCGTGACCCGTAGTCCTGCATAAAAGGAATTTCTGATATCTTCTTCAATGTTTAGTCTCCCCTCTTCCGGCGCGATGAGGTGGATACGCAGATCATCCAGACCCCACTTATTGGTAAATACCTCAACGACATAGTCTGCCACGCCGGCCACTTGATTGATGACCTCAAACACAGCGGGCGGGTATATCGTTGTCCCCTTTAACTTGATCATTTGTTGTTTTCTCCCCAGCACCGGTCCCAGGCGCATAGTCGTGCGTCCACACGGGCATGGTTCATAAAAGGCTCTGCACAGGTCACCCGTTTTATAACGAACCAACGGCATGCCCTCCACACCCAGGGTCGTCACCGTTACTTCACCGGCCTCGCCATCCTCCACCGGCTTGTCGTGACGGTCCAGAAGCTCAACGATGATCAACTCGGGATGATGATGCCCCCCATTCCCCTGTTCGCATTCTGTAAATGCAGTTTGCATTTCCGTCGAGGCATACGTACCTGCCAGGTGAATATTCCAATGTTCTGTAATTCGTTTTCCCAAAGCGTTGAGGTGAAAATCTTCCGTGCGAAGACTTTCGCCTATACACACGGCCCGGCGTACGGCAGATTCATTAAGCGAAATTCCGTTCTTTATGGCATATTCTGTTAATGTAACAAGGAAAGATGGCACGGCGATCAACACCGTGGATTGCAGGCGCGCGATAGTCTCCCATTGAAGACCGGGCAGACCAGGCCCGGTGCGCACAATCCCTGCGCCCAATTTCCGCACGCCTTCGTAATAGGCCATGCCCGCCATAAATTGTCGATCGAGCGTAAGCATTAGTTGAAAAACATCATCCGAGCTGCACCCCGCACAGGCAAAAGAGATAGACTCATTATAAGCCAGCCGCTCAACGTCTTTGTGCGTCAGCGCAATGGTCACGGGTTTACCTAACGTTCCGGAGGTGCTGGTGTATTCAGCGATTTCTCTTTTTGGCCTGCATAAAAAATCCCAATGATGTGTCTGCAAATCGTCTTTGGTGGTCGGTGGTATTGATTCGAGATCCTCGAGGAGCCGGATAGAATCAATATTGATTTGATGCTTCGCGAAATGTCCTTGATAAAACGGAGAACATTTGCTGAGGTAGGCCAACAATTCTCTCAACTTGTCCTCTTGAAAGGACTTGATCTTTTCCCTGGATTGTACTTCGATGTCCGGTATCACTTTCATTGCTCAAGAATAACCACCGCACACGCCATAGATTGTACATGTGATAAGGAGAGGTGTATTTTATTCCACTTGTTTTCCTGGGCTAAAGTAAGGAAGGTTCCTGTTAAACCGATTCCCGGCTTGCCCGTCGAATCGACGCGGACTTCAATTTCATGCAGTTCATGACTCAATGACAGTCCGGCTCCTATCGCTTTCAAGAAAGCTTCCTTGGCGGCAAAGCGCGCAGCATAGTGTTGCGCTCGATTTGCTTTGGATTCACAAAAAGCAATTTCAGCCGGCGAGAAAATCTTTTCCCGCAACGCTTTGCCCCTTTCCAACTTCTCCCCGATCCGGTCCACTTCGATGATATCGATACCTACCCCTACAATCATCTTGATTTTTCGTTACTCCGACGAAGGTTCTTTTCCATATGCGCCCGCTCCTGCAAAGTGGCTATTTCCTTATTCAGGCCTTGCTCATAATATTTCGAGGCGGAAACAAAGTCCTTTTTCTCATAGGAATAATCTCCTGCCAGCATATAGGAATGATAAGAATCGGGGTTCCATTTTATCAGGCTGTCGGGCTGAAGATCGTCGTTCAACTGAAAGGGAAAACGAAAATGGGAAAACTTAACGAAGTCCCGATATCGTAGCGTGAGAAGAAAGGGATCAGGCGGGATCGTTAAAGAACTTTCGTAGACTTCATGGCTGCTTGTTAATTTGAGGTTGAACACTTTATTCAAATCATAGCAAACAAATTTTCCCAATTGCCAGGGGGCCGTGGATACCCAAACGAGGCGCCTCCCGGGTTGAAAAATGACGGCGTGATGAGCTACCAGTTGGTTGATACTTTTTTCATTGCCCATGCCAATGTTCTTATCCTGAAGGCCTTGCCGATTGCGAAGTATGGCTGCCGTTTTTTCAATTGAATTCCTTCCATTGCGTTCCAGCAGTTCTTTCACTCGCCGGTAGCGGTATGAAGAAGCGCTCGTCCTGATGTGCTCGCCATTAAGCGGTGTATCACCCAACTTCTTGCTTTGAAAGTGATTGGTTGAAATGATAAAATCGTTCGCAGATTCGTAGAGCGTCATCGTATCAGGGCTCTTTTCAATGATGGCAGCTCTGTTGTCTGCCGCCGAGCCAATCAAAAAGGATTCGGAAACAAACATTTTTCGTTGATACGCGATTTGATACGCCTCTTCAATCGTGGAAGCATACTGCAAGATCTCCCGCGCCACCAACGACACCGGCATAGCTGAACGTGAGGGGATATCCGACTTGGCAGCATTGATCGTCACCGTGAGTCCCGCCAGATTCATCCCTGAAAGCACACCGGTCATTCCGCCCCAGGTCACCATCATAAACGGATGTCCGCCGGCTGGCTTGTAGAAGGCAACGATCTTGTCTTGAGCAAATTCGTCGCCAACATAAAAGTCAAAATTCCGTCCGACGATGAGCGTGCTATCTTCTGATTTTTCATCCCAGGTGGCAAAAGATGTGCAACCGACGAGCGACATGTTTTGCAGTGCGTGGCCAATGTCGTGGGCAGCATGATAGTTCAGGATGCGTTGATAGGCCGGGGCAACGTCGTCAAAAGCCGATGATGCAGCCTCCGATACGCCGAAAATCTCAAGCTTATATTCCTCGGGGATGCTTTCGTCCAGGTCGCGGTTAAACCATCCGACAAAATATCTAAGCATGCCTAAATAAAACCAGGAGGGTACCAGGCGATGAATTTGCCCGTTAAAAATGACTTCCTGGCGTTGCACCAATTCCCTGGTCAACATCCCGTTGGCAACTCCTCTTTCGAACGGCGCCCCTTCCACATATAATTCATACAATCCACTTTCACTTTTTCTGAACCAGTTATTGCCCAGCGTGTATAATCCATCTCCAATTTCTTTTCTCGGTGACCTTTCAGAAAGGTGTGCAGTGATGGAGGGTGGTTGAACAGGCACCACCACCCTGATATAAATGATAAGCCCGAATATCAAAAGCACAAGGCCGCCAAAAACGAGAATAAGTATTCTTTTAAATTTTGACTTAGGCATTATTGATTTTTTTAAGCAGGTATTCGGCTCCAAAAATTTCGGAACAAGTCACTATGGCGCTTACCGTAACGCCAAGCAGGCCATGCAAATTCAGGTTTTGCCCTGTAAGGTAAAGATTGGGGATCTTCGTGCGCGGCGAAATAAAGGTCTTCATTGGCTCCTTG
>JBGPGZ010000212.1:0-7257 GCA_041484175.1 Cyclobacteriaceae bacterium
ATGGTATTATCTTTGCCGGCTACAAGTTTTTTGATGATGTTGTCCGGCAGACCATGGCCATAATCAACGACGGTAAGATTCACTTTCCTGTCTCGCAAAGTACCGATCGCGACGCCGCCGTCGGTACCAACCCAAACATTGCCTTGTTGATCCTCTTCCAGATCATATATAAAGAGATCCGGCATGCCATCCGTTTCATCCAATCGATACAATCTTCCTGCTGTGAAATAATAAAGCCCATCGTTCAAGGTTGAGTACCAGAGGTTCCCCTTTCGATCGAACAGGATATCCGAGATCTCCATATTGGAAGATCCTTCCTGAGGATTAAATTTCCGGATGATGCCTCTGTCCATAAAGGCCAGTCTACCGTTCTTGTGTCCGGTCCAGATCCGACCGAGGGAATCCTGCGCTACGGCTGTTACGTTATTATCAGGCAAGCTATCTGCCGTTGTAAACCGGCGGCTACTGATGCCATCAAACTTGAATAGACCCTTATTGGTGCCGAACCAAATGAAGCCGGTCTTATCCTCAAAGATTGTATTAACCTGGACAGGCTCATTTTTTTTTAGTAAGAAATAATTTTGGAAGTAGGGCACCTGGCCATAGGTTGCGGGGATGTACAACCCAGTCAGCAGCAATATTCCAAAGATGCTCTTCATGCAAGATCACTTTTGTCTAACCATGGATGCTTTGAAAATCACATCAATTTCAGTTGCAATTTTCTGGCTGACAATTTTTGGAATGGAAATCGTATGATCGGACAAGGGAATTACAAAATAGGACTCGATGAACAGCTGACCTTTCTTAACGGTCAGTTTACTTTTGATAATCCGCGTTTGCTTCCGGCCATGAATATCCAGATCGCCTTTTGCACGCACGTCGTAGACACTGTCCAAAGAAAAATCAATCTTCTCAATAATCTTACCCGAAAAGTTTGCCGTTGGATACGTTTCGCTTTCCATGTATTTTTCGTTAAAATGCTGGCGTTGAAGTTCACTGTTGAAGCCGCGGAATGTAGTGAGGCTGACGCGGAAGGCAAACTGGTTGTTGGAGGGATCAATGAGCCCCTGCACTTTGTCCGAAGACGCTTTTATCAGCTCAAGCTGCGCATTGGAAGTAAAGGCAATCTCCCCTTTATCGGTAGTAAATTTCTGCGCATAAAGCGCCGTGCCAAAAGAATAAATAAAAACAAGACCGGCTAAACTTTTAACGAAGTTCATTATTTCATTTAAGATTAAGAGGCTGATCGGCCAGGCTTCGACCTTTAATACGGGCAACCTCATCCTGGTAATAACGCACTAAGTTAGTCAAATCTTTTTTTGTCGTTTGCGGGGGTCTGGAGAGGCTCTTCAGGGTCCCGGGGTTATCCAGCACGCTCTCGAAACAGGCCTGGCATAACATTTTTATTGCACGTTTTGTAGGCGACCTCCAGGGCATTTTAATCAGGAACGGCGCATCGTTTAGTTCATCGGATTACCGCTCACGCCGAAACTTCTTGCGACAACTTCCGTAAACCATTATAGGGAAAAGATTGTTTTATAATGGTTGTAATTCTTATTTGTTACAACGTGCGGAAGAGAATAGAATCTTTGGTGATTCGATCACAATGCAAAATATTCTTTACCCCTTTTATGGTTTGAATTTTAATTAAGTACTTTGTTCGAAATGAGTTGGTCAACTATTTATATTACCGGAAGGGCGGATTTTCGTGAAGAGGTTAGAAAAAAACTGGAGCATGCAGACCAGCGCTTTATGCCCGGCTACATCGAAAACTCCTCAGACCTTGACACCCATGATTTGTATTGGCTGGACGGGCGCACAGATTTGCGATCCTTTAAGCTGGCAATCGGTGGAAAACTTATCTGGAAATACAGGCTTCGGTTTTTCACCAGCCTGGAGGACTTCCTTGCCTTTGAAAATGGGCCGTCCCGTAAAAATCAAGAAGTTTTTACGGAAGAGGAGCTTTCTCGCATCGCAGCCATGCACGCGATCGCGGATAGACCTGTTGCAAGATCGTAATTTCACCACCAAGTGTCCGGTATTTTGCCATGTATCAAAACATCTTGTAGTATCAGGCACCGGTAAGCGCCAGCCATGCGCGTGTGCGTTCAGCCAACGCGGATATGAGCTCGCTCTTCCCTGCTTTGAAGGAATGATCTGCTCCCTCAAAGGTTGTTAAGGTTGCAGTAGGCAAGGCTTTGCAAACTTTCTCCAGGAGTGATGGCTCTGCCATTTTATCGCGCGTACCCTGCAAAAACAACATGGGGATGTGAACGTTCTGGAGATGGTCGGCACGCTCGATCGAAGGACTTCCCACCGGGTGAAGAGGGAATCCGAAAAAGACAATGCCTTTGACAAACGCCGGACACTCTTTTGCCAACCGCTGTGAGGTCATCCGGCCTCCAAAGGATTTTCCGCCCGCTACCAACAAAAGTTCCGGAAATAGTTCGTGTGTCCGCTCGATTACCGCCCCCACGGTCTTTATTGCAATGGCCGGTGGGTCGGGTCGTTTCCTCTTATTTTCCATGTACGGAAAGTTGTAGCGAACCGTTGCGATAGCCTGCTTTGCAAATTCTAAAGCCAGTGATCCCATAAAAGGGTGGTTCATTCCGGCGCCTGCACCATGCGCCAGCACCATGACTGCTATGGGGTGTTCTGGTTTCATGACCAAACCCGAAACGCTGCCGACACCATCGGAGACGGGAATCGTAATCTTTTCCGGAGTGTTTAGCGTGCGCGCCATACCAGTTAAAGTTAACAGTTTTAAAGGTAGCGAACTTTATGCCTGCTCGGACGCGGGATTCGGCCCACAGGTATGTTCTTACTCCCCGGCTCCCCGTCTGACCGGAAAAATCACTATAGAATGGGAACAGCTTATGACATGGTTGCATAATTCTCTTTGGATCCTTGTGTGACTATTGTATTCATTGTGCCGAAGGTTAAGGAGATTCAAAAATGGCCCAGTTTGTCCTGCGGGCGTTTTTTATGATAATTTCCACTACCTTTGCACCTCATTTTTTCAATATTCCATGATTGCTGCTAACAACATTTCATTACAATACGGCAAACGCGTTCTTTTTGATCAGGTCAATCTCAATTTTACCGAGGGAAATTGCTACGGGGTCATCGGCGCGAATGGCGCAGGCAAGTCCACTTTCCTGAAAATCCTTTCAGGGGACATCGATCCCAATTCGGGTTTTGTCAGCATCGAGCCCGGCAAGCGCATGGCGGTATTAAGACAGAATCACTATCAATTTGATGAAGTGACCGTGCTGGATACCGTGATGATGGGGCACACCAAATTGTGGAGCGTCACGCAGGAAAAAGACTTATTATATGCCAAGGCGGAGTTCTCCGAAGAAGATGGGATCAGGGCATCTGAGCTCGAGGCTGAATTTTCCGAGATGAACGGTTGGAATGCATCATCGGATGCAGCATCGTTGCTGAGCGGTTTGGGGATCGAAGAAGTTCATCACTATCAACTCATGAAGGAATTGAACGGCCACCAGAAAGTACGCGTGTTGCTGGCCCAGGCTATCTTCGGAAATCCCGACATCCTTATCCTGGACGAACCAACCAACGATCTGGACATTCATACGGTTACCTGGCTGGAGGATTTTCTGCTGGAATTCAAGAACACCGTGATCGTAGTATCCCACGACCGCCACTTTCTCGATACGGTTTGCACACATGTTGTGGACATTGATTTTAATGCCATCAAACTCTTTAGCGGCAACTATTCATTCTGGTATCAATCAAGCCAATTGGCGCTGAGTCAAAGGGCCTCATCCAACAAAAAGGCAGAGGATAAAAGAAAGGAGCTGCAGGAATTTATTGCACGCTTCAGCGCAAATGCATCGAAATCGCGTCAGGCTACCAGCCGCAAGAAATTATTGGAGAAGATCACCCTGGACGACATCCAGCCCTCTACCCGTCGCTATCCGGCGATCATTTTTCAACAGAAACGAATGGCGGGCGATCAGTGCCTGCACGTTGAAGACCTGGGCTACTCCACGCAGGAGAAAATGCTGTTCAAGAATCTTGACTTCTATGTAAACAAAGGTGACAAAATCGCGTTCCTGAGCAATGACAGTCTTGCGATCACTTCTCTCTTCCACATCTTAATGGAGGAGGTTACCCCGGAATCCGGAACATTTAAGTTCGGACAAACCATCACCAAGGCTTACCTGCCCGGTAATAATGAATCCTACTTTCAATCGGATGATCATCTTGTCGACTGGCTGCGCCAATATTCTGCAGACGAAAAGGATGAAGTGTACATCCGGGGTTTTCTCGGAAAGATGTTGTTCTCAGGCGAAGAAGTTTTTAAGAAATCCAGCGTCCTGTCCGGCGGTGAAAAAGTCCGTTGTATGATCTCTCGCATGATGCTGGCCGGCGCCAATCTGTTAATTTTGGATGAGCCTACCAATCACCTCGATCTGGAATCCATTCAGGCCTTTAATAATGCCCTGCGCGATTTCCCAGGAACCGTGTTGTTTACATCTCACGACCATGAATTCACTCAAACGGTAGCCAACAGGATCATTGAGATTACTCCCAATGGTTTCATCGACAAGCTGATGACCTATGACGAGTACATTTCAAGTGAAAAAGTCAGCGAGCAAAAAGTGGCGCTGTATGCCTAGTGCTGGTTGTAATGCTTGCCGCAACCCAGCCGCAATTCAACTCGCAATTCAGTGTCCGGCATTCCGACTAACGATTCTCCACCCCTGGTTACGAATTCAAGAACTTTTGGGAAATGGCTGCTGTTGTTAGTTGTAGATACAATAATTATTAAAACAATTGACAAAGCGGCGTTTTTCCGCTTTCTATTTACTCGTCCCAGCGATGACAACACTTAGTTCATTCCGAAAATTTACCGATCAGCTCGACGAGCAGGATCAACTTATGCCGGTGCTATTTATCGGTCATGGTTCGCCAATGAATGGCATCGAAGACAATGAATTCAGCCAGCGATGGAAGGCGATGGCCCTGGAGATTCCAACTCCCAAAGCCGTGGTGGTTATATCGGCACACTGGTTTACCAGGGGCACTTTTATCACAGCTGTGGAACACCCCAAGACCATTCATGATTTCGGCGGATTCCCCAAGGCCTTGTTTGAGGTGCAATATCCGGCTCCAGGTGATCCTCTGTTGGCAAAGGAGACGGCGTCTCTGATTCACAAGACTCCCGTATCGTTATCCCATGACTGGGGTCTGGATCATGGCACCTGGACGGTCGTTCGACATATGTACCCCAAAGCAACAATCCCCGTTTTGCAATTAAGCATCGACTACACGAAAGATGCCCAATACCACTATGATCTTGCAAAAGAATTGATGGCTCTCCGCAAGAAAGGCGTCCTGATCATTGGCAGTGGAAACATGGTACATAATCTCCGGCTGATTTCATGGGAAATGATCCATGGGGGTGGCTATGATTGGGCCAACGAAATGAATGAAAAATTCAAACACCTGATCCTGGAAAACGACCATCCTTCCATCATCCAATATGAACGGCTGGGCAAGGATGCTTTGCTGGCGGTTCCGACGCCAGAACATTATTTGCCTTTGATTTACACCTTGGCATTAAAAGGAAAGAATGAGAACGCTTCTTTTTTTAATGATAAGGCCGTTGGGGGGTCCCTTACCATGACGTCGGTGAAAATTTCCTAACTTATCGATGGATTAAACTTCTAAATTATGCTTGTGACCAATCAGCGCGTTGCCATCGTCGGGGGGATGCGGATACCCTTTGTAAAATCATTCAAGGAATACGCCCGCACGACAAACCAGGAAATGCTCACGGCGGCCGTTCAGGCCCTGGTGAAAAAGCATAATCTTCAGGGGAAGCAATTAGGCGATGTAGCAGTGGGAGCGGTGATGAAGAGTTCATTGGATTGGAACATGGCCCGTGAAGTGGTGTTGGGAAGCGAACTTGATCCGCGGACGCCTGCCTTTAATTTGCAACGCGCTTGCGGCACGAGCCTGGAAACGATCAATCTGATTGCCCTCAAGATTTCCTCCGGTCAAATCGACGCTGGAATTGGCGGGGGCAGCGATACCAACAGCGACTTGCCTGTAATGGTTAAACGGACGTTGGCGTGGAAATTGATCGATCTGAAGAATGCGAAAAGCTTCGGCAAACGGGTTGGGCGGTTTTTCAAGATTGGGATCCGGGATCTGGCACCCGTCTTTCCTGATATCGTTGAGCCCCGGACAGGTCTGTCAATGGGCCAGCACACCGAGAAAATGGTAAAAGAATGGAACATCCACCGCGAAGATCAAGACCTGCTGGCCTACGAAAGTCATATGAAAGCAGCTCAAGCCTGCCGCGAAGGATTTCACGACGATCTCATTGCTCCCTTTAAAGGAGCGACAAAAGACACGATCGTGCGAGAGGATACCAGCATCGAGAAGCTTTCGAAATTAAAACCAGCTTTTGACAAAAGCGATAAGGGCACGCTGACGGCTGGTAACAGTACAATCTTCACCGATGGTGCAGCCGCAGTGTTTCTTGCTTCGGAACAATATGTTCAACAAAACAATCTGACGGCACAATCTTATTTTGTTGACAGCCAGGCGACCGCCGTGGACTACGTACATGGCGCCGGTCTTCTCATGGCTCCTACCGTTGCGGTGGCCCGTTTACTTCAGCGTAATCATTTGCGGCTCCAGGATTTTGACTTCTACGAAATTCATGAAGCTTTTGCCGGACAAGTGTTATGCACTTTGAAGGCCTGGGAAAGCGAAGCATATTGCAAGAAAGAATTGGGCCTGGACAAGGCACTCGGTTCAATTGACCGAAAGAAAATGAATGTGAAGGGAGGCAGTGTGGCGCTGGGTCATCCTTTTGGCGCAACAGGCGCGCGCATCGTTGCCTCCTTGTCAAAATTGCTTTATGAAAAAGGCAGCGGAAGAGGCCTCATATCCATTTGCACAGCGGGCGGAATGGGCGTTGCCGCCATTCTCGAACGTTAGTTTAACCCGTCATTTCAGTTTCCGCAAAAGTCACCTTCCATTCCGATGGGCGCACCCGGGGGTGGCGTTGATAGGATTTCCAGTTTAAATTCATCGGGGTCGTTTTGAAGCTTTTTGATCTGCGTTAACAGGTAAGCGTCGTGTGCCCTCCAATCTTCATCCGCAATTACTTTCAGCTGGGCTGTCAGCCAGTTCTTAAGCTGATCGATCTTCATGTGAGCAATCGCACGCGACTGAGGGGCAGCCTCTTTATGAAGGGCCAGTTTAGCGAGGTTA
>JBGPGZ010000213.1:0-7250 GCA_041484175.1 Cyclobacteriaceae bacterium
AATAAAGGAATTCCGCATCACGCTCATCCTTTTTTGAAGCCTCTTCAAATAGAGACTGGCGTTCTCATTTTTTCTCAACCTTTCGATGATCTTTGTTTGCGAAGGTTCTTTATCAAAAGAAAATTCCTGAAAATCAAGAAAGTCAGTGAACTGGTCGTTGTAAGACGTGAACGCGGACATTTCTGAAATTCGTCCTGACGTCTTGTTAAGTTCGGCATAGTAAGTAATTATCGAATTCCGTAAATCATTATTGGAAATGATTTTTAAATTTCCCGAAGATTTCAGGTCTTCATAGATGGCAGTCTTATAGACCGGGTCGATGAGCATCACAATTGATGCCATCATGTCTTCAAATTCATCGGGAGTGATTTCCTTTTCTTTATGTCCATCCATCAATTGGAGAAAAACATCACATGCATTTTGTTTACTAAAGCACCGTTGGATTTCAGCTTTAACAACTGCGGTGTCGGATTGTATTGCCTCGCGCAAGGCCAAAAGGTATTCGTGTTCTTTTTTTCTCTCTGCCAGGGATTCGCGAAAATTTTCAACTGCCAGGGCGGAAAGCACACCAAGAATGATAAGGAGCAACTGGATTAAGAACTCGACAAGAGTACTGCGAATGCCCGTTTTTTTCAGCACTATTTTTTCTTTTTGTATTCAATCATTTGCGCCCTGATAGCGCCAGTGCCACTATTGACTACCGTGTGCGTTTCCGGTTCACTCCAGAATGTACTGCCGGCAACTGCTCTTTGAGTGGTCACTTTCCCATCGGGCGAAGTGACGGTAATATTCGCATCGGTAAGCAAGACGGTGAGATGCGCGCCATGCGAATGTTTGCCCAAGCCACATAGATCTTTTCCGGGGTTGCTTTCAAGGCTGGTCACCCTTACGTTTTCATTATCTAAAATCACTTTGCCAAAATTAGACGAAGGTTTTGCGGTTTGAGCCAAAACTGAAAATGACAAGATCGTCGACGCTGCCAGTAGTATTATTCTTTTCATAATTAAACAAATTTGCAATAATTGAATTGTCAATGAACAAATTAGCAATGAACGAATTTATGCAAAATACACCTGAACCGGAAAAATGAACTGCATTAATATGCTAAACCACTATTCAACCGTGACCGATTTCGCCAGGTTCCTCGGCTGATCGACATTGCAGCCGCGCATGACTGCTATGTGATACGAAAGCAATTGCAAAGGCACCACGGAAACCAAAGGCATCAATGGCTCTAATGTGGAAGGCACTTCGATGACAAACTCCGACATTTTCGGGATGAGTTTGTCGCCGGCGGTGACGACTGAAATAACACGCCCTTTTCGGGCCTTCACTTCCTGGATATTGGAAACGACTTTTTCATAAGAGCTGTCCCTGGTCGCGATAAACACCACGGGCATCTCCTCGTCGATCAATGCGATGGGCCCGTGCTTCATTTCCGCGGCGGGGTAGCCTTCGGCATGGATGTAAGAGATCTCCTTTAGTTTAAGCGCGCCTTCGAGCGCAACCGGAAAATTATACCCGCGACCCAGATACAGGAAATTGGTTGCATTCTTAAAGGTATCTGCGATCACCTGGATCTGGGCATTGAGCTGCAAGGCCTGCTCCACTTTGGCAGGAATATTTTCCATTTCTACCAGGAGTTCGTGAAATGTATGCTCCGGGATGGTGCCCTTTTTCTGCGCGACGATCAAGGCGATCATGTTGAGTACGATCAATTGGGCAGTGAATGCTTTTGTACTGGCAACGCCGATCTCAGGTCCGGCATGGGTATAAGCCCCGGCATGCGTTGCGCGGGGAATGGACGAGCCCACTACATTACAAACCCCAAAAATGACCGCACCCCTGGATTTGGCAAGGTCAATGGCAGCAAGCGTATCGGCCGTTTCACCCGATTGGGAAATGGCAATGACTACATCCCCTTCCCGGATCACCGGATTCCTATACCGGAATTCAGATGCATATTCAACCTCTACCGGAATACGGCAGAATTCTTCAAAGAAATATTCAGCCACCAGGCCTGCATGCCAGGATGTTCCACAGGCGACAATGATAATCCTGTCTGCATTCACCAGTTTATTCAGGTATTCCCGCAAGCCACCGAGGGTCAGCCTTCCGGAGGATGCATCCAAACGGCCCCTCATACAATCCTTGATCGAACGCGGTTGCTCAAAGATTTCCTTGATCATGAAATGTTCATACCCACCCTTTTCAATGGCTTCCAGCTCGAGGTCGATGGTCTGCACGTAGGGTGTGAGCGGAAGGTTCGCCGTATTTTTTATCGTTAGCTTGCCATGGTTGACAATTGCTATTTCCTGGTCGTTGAGATAAACTACCTCGTTAGTGTATTCAATGATTGGCGTTGCATCCGAGGCGAGAAAGAATTCCCCCTTGCCCACACCGACCACCAGCGGGCTGCCCTTGCGGGCGGCGATGAGCAAGTCCGGATCCTCCAGCGACATGACGACGATGGCATAAGCACCCACTACTTTTGTCAGGGCGAGACGAACTGCTTCATCCAGGGAACAACCTTCCTTTTCCTTGATGTCTTCAATGAAATGAATAAAAACTTCGGTGTCGGTTTCACTCAAAAAAGCGTGACCTTTCTGGAGTAACTCCTGTTTGAGCGCATTGTAATTTTCGATGATGCCATTGTGAATGATGGCTAATTTTTTGGTGGCCGAATAATGCGGGTGGGCATTTTCGTCATTGGGTTCACCGTGCGTGGCCCATCGGGTGTGGCCCATCCCGATGTGGCTGTTAAGGTTTTGGCCCCTGATGAACTCCTCCAACTCGGTGACCTTTCCCTTTTTCTTATAAATATTCAGGCCGCCGTTCAAGAGGGCAATGCCGGCGCTGTCATATCCGCGATACTCCAATCGCTTGAGGCCCTTGATGATCACCTCCTGGGCCTGACGATGACCCACATAAGCTACAATTCCACACATGGGTTATGATTTACGATCTTTCATTCATCCTGAAAATCCTGAGAATCCTTGAATCCCGATAAAAAAAAGAACCTAATCGATCCATTATTGGAATTGATTAGGTTCAAGATGGATTTGAATGGAGCTAATTAGCCCACCAGTTCATTGTAAAGATTGTAGTAAGACTCTGCATAGTTACCGTCCTTTTCGATTGTCTCCACTTTCTTTTCTTTGATCTTTTTCACTAACCCTTCCAGCTTTTTGTTGTCACCGGCCACCGAAACAATATCGGAGAATTGAGCGCCCAGTTTTATAAAGCCTTCGTAGTCCGCAGTCTTCAGATGTCCCAGCATATTGTCTTCGATGTCGATCATCTTGACTTTACCCATCAGGTCGCCTTTGAACTTATGAGTGAAGCTGTTGTTGTAGATCGTGAAAACTGTTTTCGTGTTCTTGAACAGCGGATCGTTCTTGTACGTTGTTTTCAGGTACAAAGGAATAAAACTTGTAATCCAGTCATTGCAATGGACGATGTCCGGCGCCCAGCCTAGTTTTCGAACAGTCTCTATCACTCCCTTACAGAAGAAAATGGCGCGTTCGTCATTGTCTTCATAGAATTTATTTTCTTTATCGTGGAATACCGACTTGCGGTGGAAATAATCTTCATTGTCGATAAAGTAAACTTGTAGTTTGGCATTGGGAATAGATGCAACCTTGATGATCAGCGGCTTTTCTTCGTCCCCGACAGCAATGTTGATTCCGGAAAGTCTCACGACCTCATGCAGCCTATTCTTACGCTCATTGATCAACCCAAATCTTGGCACCAGGATACGAATTTCCATCCCTTTTTCCTGCATGGCTTGCGGCAACTTCCTCACAAATTCAGAGACCTCGCACGTTTGCAGAAAGGGATTGATTTCGCTGGCTACATAAAGAATACGGATTTTTGACATAGTATTTGATTTTATGGAGAGAACAGAGAAACGAGGCACAAAAATACGCAAAATTCGCCCCTTATTCAACTAACCTTCAGTTATAACGGCTATATTTGCGACCCTTTAGAAACGGTCCTGAATGCAGATTTTCACCGAAATTGAGCCATTAAGGGCCTATTTGAGTCAAAAAAGGACACAGCAATTATCTATCGGGCTGGTGCCTACCATGGGCGCCCTGCATGCAGGGCATCTCCTCCTTTCCCAGACCGCCAAAAGTGAAAACAAGATCGCTGTCAGCACCATTTATATAAACCCAACCCAGTTTAACAACCCCAGCGATCTTGAGAAATATCCGCGTTCCCTTGAAAAAGATATCACCCTCCTGGAAAAGGGAGGCTGTGATGTTTTGTTTTGCCCGGACAACCTTGAAATGTACTCCAGAACAAGCATGGTTAAGTTTGATTTTGGGGGTTTGGATAAGACCCTGGAAGGTAAATTCCGCCCTGGGCACTTCAGCGGGGTGGCGCTCATTGTTTCCAAGTTGTTTAATATTGTGCAACCCAATGTTGCCTATTTCGGGCAAAAGGACTTTCAGCAGTTCCTGATCATCTCCCGTTTGGTGGAGGAATTGAAGTTTGGAATTCGCCTCCGTTGTATTCCGACCATGCGCGAAGCAGATGGTCTCGCGATGTCGTCGCGCAATTTACGGTTGGCAGAAGAAGAACGTAAAAAGGCGACACTTTTGTATGAATCACTTTTGTTTGGGAGGGAGGCATTGAAACAAGGTAAGAGTTTGTCGGATGTGAAGGCCGGTGTCAAAAAGATGTGGGAAACGGGCCGCGATATGAAGCTCGATTATTTTGAGGTCGCCGATCGCGAAAACTTAGTTCTTTTGGACAGCGTTCAAAATTCCATTCCGTCCGTCATGCTGATTGCCGGATTTGTGGGGGATGTCCGGTTGATTGATAACATGATGGTCGAATAATATTTCATGACCGGGAAATAAAATAGACTGATTGGATGAATGGCTGCCACACGAACAAGATCGATTCTTCAATATGTTGCCATGATCCTGCTGACCGCGGCCCTTCTTTGGCTTTCCTTGCGCGGACTGGATGTGGGTGAAGGAGAAAACAAAGGTCAATTCCTTTGGGATACTTTCGTGAAATCCCACAAATCCTACCTGCTGCTGATGGCCGCAGTGGCGATGGTAAGTCACCTGATTCGGGCGCAGCGCTGGAAAATGCTGCTCGTCCCCTCCGGTAACAACGTAAAGCTTTCAAGCAGCTTTTTGTCCCTGATGATCGGCTATCTTGTTAATCTCGCCATTCCCCGTGGAGGTGAGGTATCGAGATGCTACAATCTCTTCAAGCTGGAAAAAACTCCGGTGGAAACGTCCTTTGGAACCGTGGTTGTTGAGCGCCTCGTGGATGTGATTTGCCTTCTCATATTGATCGCCATTTCCTTTTTTGTGGAGTGGAACAAGCTGGAGCGTTTTATCAATTCGCTCAATCTCTCATCGGGTGATGGATTTTCGCAAGGAGTCCTTCACAAGATCCCAACCTGGTTGATCGCTCTTGTCGTTTTCGGGATTATTGGCTTGGTGGTTCTTTTTTTACTGCGCAAAAACGCGAAGTTGAAAAAAATACTCGAGGGATTTAAGGAGGGCTTGCTTTCCGTCTTCCGGCTAAAGAATAAATCGTTATTCATTTTTTATTCCCTGGCTATCTGGGGAATGTATTTTCTGATGAGTTACTTTGTCATAAGAGCATTTCCTGAAACGGAGTTACTCGGGTTTCGTGCTGTTCTCACCTTGTTTGCGATCGGCTCTATCGCCATGGCGGCACCCCTTCCTGGAGGTGCGGGTTCGTACCATACTCTGGTGCCATTGGGGCTTACGATGCTGTACAATCTCCCGCAGTCGGATGCGATAGCATTTACCTTTATTTTTCATGCATGGCAGACATTCATCATGATTGTGGCCGGCGTTGTATCTTTGATTGTCAGTTACTGGCTTATCCGATGGAAAGAAGCGAAGACAAAATAAAGTCCTGGGCCGATGCTAAAAAAAAAGCCGCCGAATGGAAAGCCAAGGGGCAAAAAGTGGTTTTTACAAACGGCTGTTTTGACCTTCTGCACCGGGGGCATATCGACTATTTGGAAAAAGCCCGCAACCTTGGCGACAAGCTTATTCTGGGACTTAATACGGATGACTCGGTCGGTCGCTTTAAGGGCCCTGCCAGACCGATACAGGATCAGGATTCAAGAGCACGTGTGCTGTCAGCATTGCAATTTATTGATCTGGTTGTTTTTTTTAATGAAGACACCCCTTTGGAGCTGATTTCTGAACTTTTGCCAGACGTGCTCGTAAAAGGAGGTGACTATTTGGCAGAAAACATTGTTGGCGCAGAAGTTGTAAAAAGACATGGAGGAGTGGTAAAAACCATTGATTTTGTGCCGGGATATTCTACCACGCTTTTGATAGAAAAAATAAAAAAACTTAAATAAAAACAACTATGGGTGGCGGTGTTTTAATAATCGGTTTATTTTTTATGCTTATTGGCTGGATAGTGAGTTCCAGGCTGAAGGGCAAATTCAAGGAGTATTCGCAAATACACTTGACAAAAGATCTAACGGGGGCGGAAGTCGCACGCCTGATGCTCACCGACAATGGTATTCGCGATGTGCAGGTCACGTGCGTGGAAGGCGAATTGACCGATCACTACAATCCTGCGACGAAAATTGTGAATTTGAGCGAAGGTGTTTATCATGGACGCAATGCTGCAGCCACCGCAGTGGCGGCACACGAATGTGGTCACGCTGTACAACATGCCAATGCCTACAGCATGCTTCAACTGCGTTCGGCCCTGGTCCCTATTCAGAATATCAGCGCAAGGGTTATGAATTTCATTTTCATGGCCATGATCTTTGGAGGCTTCTTTATGCACAGCGCGTTGCCCTGGAACACAGTGATTCTGGTGATGATTGTGTGCTATGGCATATTCTCTCTTTTCGCATTGGTTACCTTACCCGTGGAATTTGACGCCAGCAACCGGGCACTGGCTTGGGTGAAGGAAAGAAACATTGTGACGCCAGGTGAGTATGATATGGCAAAGGATGCTTTAAAATGGGCATCGATGACCTACGTGGTTGCTGCCATCGGTGCTATCACCGTATTAATTTACTATGTCATGATGTTTTTTGGCGGCAGCCGGGACTAATCGGCAATTCGGAGATTCGATAATTCGGCAATTCGGTGATAATTCGGTGATTCGATAATTCGGCAATTGCGATGATTCGGCAATTCGGTGATTGATAAACCATTTCAAGCCCTGAAAGGGCTTCATCGAATAACCTGAAAAGCTGTCTATGTACCAGCAAAAGTCTC
>JBGPGZ010000214.1:0-7233 GCA_041484175.1 Cyclobacteriaceae bacterium
CGGAATTAAAGGCCTCATTTTGGAGCAATGTATTGATTGCTCCGACAACCGAAACGGATTTCTGAAAATCATAGAGGTCGTTTCGAATAAGCCTGAGATTGTCAAATAATTTCCCCAATCCGGTCAGTCGACCCTCGTAAGAACATCGATGGGTGTTATCTCCAGCAACTTGATCCAATCTTGTCCGCTCGAAACAGGCAGGTAAATTGATGACGAATAAGGTACACCGTTCTTCAGGGCCGGAAGAAATCGTTTCTCATAATATTTAATTTTGTTTAGGATCTTATCGTCGCTGGCGGACCCCAGCGACCGGTATACCTTGTATTTCACCACCTGTCCATGTTCATCCACTTTCAGTTTGGCTACGAACGTGCTTCCCGCAGGAATTTCAATGGCTTGCGCCAGCAAAAAGAGTAACTTCTTCAGCCCGCCTGGATAAGTAATGCCTCTTTGAAAAGTGATCGGATAAGGCGTACCCCTTTCAAATACCTCATTCAAATGGGTGAAGGCCTCGTGATCAAAAGCAAGGGTCTCCATGAGTATGGAGTTGGGCGATATGATTATTTCCTTTTTGTAATCAAGCTCGATGGTGGCAGTCTCTGAAAAATGGATCCTTTTGATCAGCTTTCCGTTTTCGTAGATCTCTTCATCGGTCTTTGATTTATTGATGTCGTAATAAATCCAGATGCCAACGCGTTTTCCAAATTGGAATTCACCATTGAGTACGCCCTGCCTCCAGCTCGGCTGGGATATCAGGCCGGAGATATAAAAATAGTAAATCGTGAACTTGCCGGTTCCGCTCTTTATTTCCTTCGTTTTATTTTCATCGCTCAGTTCCCAAATAACAAAATCATGGGACGTATATTCTATGGTAGACTTTAAGGACCGGTCTGCTGCATATTCATTTTGAAGTCCACTTTTGACCCCCTGAACGTAAAAACCCTCGGCAATCAGTCTATTTGCTTTATCATAGTCTTTATAAATGCCATCAAAAACCATGTTCGCAAAATCAAAACCTGTTTCCCTTTTAAAAAAGGATTTTTCAGCCGTCGTTAATTCCCAACTGAAACTGTAGTATAATGTCACGTTGATGGGTGCTCCCCGATCCTGACCTGGATTGCTGTCCGATTGGCCAAAAAGGCAGCAGCTGCCAAAGGAGATGAGAATAGTGACAAGAAAATAAACCTTCATAACCCAGCGAATTGAGCAGGCCTTTGCCGAATGTCTTGTGAATTTTCGCAGATTTTAATCGGGTACGCAGTCAACAGGACATCAGCGAATAGTGCCTTTGGTCTTCTTCTTCTTTTCTGATCTATCAACTTTCGAAGGTTTGAACTCATAAACCTTCACCGGTTTATAGTTCAGGGACTTTGCGGCAACGTACGAAAAAGTCTGGTTGTAAGAATGACTGGCATAAGTCGGGCAATAATGCTCGGAGCACCCAACGCAGATTGACAGTAACAGGCATAGGGCACCGATGTGCCGTAGGGTCCTGTTTGTTTGAACTGGGCTTGCAGATAATCTCATAAGCGTTTTGTTGGATGGGCATGCCACCAGAAAGTTCAGTGCGACATAAATCGAACACGTAATATAACGACAAGTAGTATTTCATCGTTCAGAAAAGCTCATTTTCGGCTAAAAAAAATGCAAAAACTATTCAATCGATCTTCATCGTGGCGGTTATCGACGAAGGATTAAGCACTTTTGCAAAATTTGTAAAGGAGGTTTGATAAAGGTTCTTTTCAATGACGCGTGTCGTTCCAATATTCAGACTGTAATTTTCCAGCTCTTTGCCGCCATATAAAGCCCTCTTGGACGCTCTTCCGGTGGCATCAATTTCTTGAACCGTCACGACTGCTTTTCGGGAGTTGTAAGTATCCACTTTCTTTTCGCCCACGCCCTTTGCGAGGTTATCCGGATCGTCATTGTAAATAACCAGTGTTTTGTCCTGCGCTGGCAACAGGAGAACGCCCAGCAAATCAGCAATGGGGGCGGCCTGTATTTTACTTACAATGTGGGACCATTTAAGATTACCATCCAGGTCGAATGAAATGATGAGCGCATGATAAGAATAATGACCAACAGCCCGCCCCCCTTTCATTACGGTGATCCCGGCTTCTATGGATGCTGCAAAATCATGATTTGAGAGTGCAATGAAATTGGTCACATTCCAGTTTTCAGTGTCGTAAGCCCCTTTGTCCGACAATTTAGTAAACTCTTCGGGCAACGAACCGGAGCCAATGCGATCAAGTGATTCCGTTTGCGCGTTTACTTTGTTGATCACATACGTTAGTGCTTTCTTCTTTAGATTAAGCCCGATCAGATAAAGGTGTGATCCTTCAACAAGTTCCATATTGGTACCAAAGTTTTCTCCCTCCGGCAATCCCGGTTTAAAGGATTTGAATGATTTCGCTTTCCAGAAATAGCTGTATAAAACCGGTTGCCTGATACCTTTCGCATCCACCTCGGTGAGAAAGTAAAGATTTCCCTGATTGTCAACGGCCGAGGATTGGAGCTTGGCTTCTTTGTCCTGGAATTCCAATTCAAAGGGTTTGAACCACACCTCACCGAAGGAATCGTCAAGGGCCTTGCACTCGAACCGTTGGGGTTCCCTCGATCGGGTTTCGAAAATGCGGGTGATGAGCAGATATGCTTTATTTTCGGAACTCCCGATGGAAAGACTGCTGCCATATTTCTTGAGTTCCTTAAAACTATGGATCAGGATTGGTGTCCCGAGCAAAACGATATCAGGACTCATTTTGCTGACATACAATGAAAACTCATCGCGGGTTTTGTAGTCGATCGTGTAAAACGCAAAATACTGGTCATGAAGTTGGATGAACGCGCGGATAGAAACGACGGCATCCTCGTTTCCGGCGACAAACTCTGCCGCCAGGTTCCTGTAACCGGCGAATTTCACGTATTCGTCCAAGGTCGCTACCTGATACGTTTTCCCTGAAAAGCCAACTCCGGTATAAGCTTTTTTCGCTTTTGTGTCAAAAAAACTCGCACTTGAATATTGAAAGGAACCCGGCTTAAACAAGTTGAATATGACGGAATGCATCTCGAGTTGCTTCATCATCTCCTTTGCTTCCAGGGGTGGGCCCAGGTTCAAATGAATGGATTGGCCGCTCGCGGTCATTGAACACAATAACACAATGATCAATGGTCTTAATTTCATAAAGCGTTCAATTAGGTTTTTCCCCGTGCGTATTAAGGTTGTGATTGCAGCCATCTCCAAATTATGACTTCCTCACTTTTATCGCAAATGCTTTTGCAGGATTATGGACAAAAATCGTGTCGATCTCTCGTTGTGTGAATCCATTTTGCTGCAAGGCCGGAATGAATTGGGTGAAAATACAATTGTAGTCTTTGTAATTTCCGCCGTCCGGTTCCCCCACGTGATACCAGCCAGTATCTTGCGAGACCAGGACACGTTCTAATAATTTCTCCCGCTTCATGGTTTGCAAGTAACCGACGTGGGCTTCAATTGTTTCGCTGCCGACCCCGTCAAAAGACACCCAGCTACCTTGGTGCCCTGCTTGCACGTGATAAAGGTCGTTCTTTTCATTTTGGGCGTGGATCCATATGCGTGCCGCAGGGGATACACCACGGATTTTCAGAATTTCCAATTCCTCTTTCGCGGCTTCTCCGTCTCCGGTATGTATGCCAATAGTGAGGCCGGTTGCCAGGTGTGTGATGGCCGCGGCCTCAACGATCTTTCGAAGGGCCGGGGATAAAGGCGCTTTATCAACGCCGATTTTAATGAAACCGGGCCTGATGCCGGTGCCCTCAATACCATCAGTCCATTCCTTGATCCAGCGAGAGGCTATTTGCTGTGCGGTCTCTGAATAGACATGCTCCGGCAAATATTTTTCTCCCAGGGCCCCATAATAGCCTGTGTTCGTAATCATTGTTATTCCGCTTGCCAGGGAAAGGCGCCGGACCAATTGGACGTCTCTTCCCAGATACGCCGGGGTGCATTCAACGATGGTGCTGCAGCCTTTCTTCTTAACAGCATCCAGGAATGGCAAGGCGGTATTGAAAACTTCTTGGGCGTGATACCGATCAGGGCTTGTTTTGCCGGCACCGATAAAATCAACAAGAATATGCTCGTGAATTAACGTGAACCGCAGATCGCCCGGATGGATTGGTCCACTGACCGTCATGACGATTTCCCGGTTCCTGGCGTTCAATAATGCGGGGATCAGACAGGTGCCTGCACCAGCAAGTATACCCCCTCGTATGAATTCCCTCCTGTTTAGCATGGTGGGTGTGGTTGAGTTTGTGGAAGGCGCGTCACTTTGTTGGCAAATGTCCCAAAAGAAGAAAGTAAAATCTAACGATGAGACGATTTTCCATTGGATTATACGAATTGATCCGAATTTGAAGGTTTTAGTTGCTGGTATCTCAATTGCTATAGACCGAGCATACAAAGACAAGAACCATGAAAACGCAGAGAATGATTTTAATCCTGAGCATGATACTGATCGCAATGAGTGCGTTTTCTGGCAAGCCACCGGCTCCGGTTAAAAAGGCTTTTGAGCAAAAGTTCCCCGGTTTAAGCAATGTGCGATGGGTAAAAGCAAGCGCAGCCCTTTGGGAAGTTCACTTCGATGTCAACGGGAGCGATGGTTTTGCGGATTTCACAGTGGAGGGAGTCTGGCTGGAGACGGAAATACAGACGAAGGAATCAGAACTGCCACTTGCCATAGAGAATGCAATCAAAACCCAATGCGCAGGGTGGATCATGGTCGAAGTAAATAAGATTGAAACAAACCAACACGGAATTGTTTACGTGGCCGATGTAAAAAAAGGAATGAAGAATAAGGCAGTTGCGTTTAAAGAAGACGGCACACCCCTGACTTGATCCACCGACAAAAGTCGATCAGGATTTAAGGATTTCCAGGATTTTCTGAATTACTTCTTACTTCTTGCTTCTTACTTCTTACTACTAAATATAAGCCAGCCACACAAAAAGCAGGTTGAGCGCTACGTAGAGCAGCACAATTAACCGTGCTCCGATCTTATCTACCTGCTCGCTGATTTTATCCTTTCCCCAGTCGTTGAATTTTAACGAAAATGCAGAGACCATCAAAATTGCAAATATGGCGAAGAAGGTAATGGTATGAAGATTGTCTACGAGTGTGAAGGAGGAGGACTCCGGTAGTACGGGATCAATGATATATTTATTGCCGACTGCCGCAAAGAGCCCACCGACCGGCAGCCCAAAGCGGGGCTCCAGTTCGGTTGGCTTTGGCGCAAAGCTGACCATGGCAATAAGAAAGGAAATGTACATTCCTATAAAAATCTTAACAAACAATCCCCAGGAGTCCCGTTCGATATCCATGTCGATCTTGAATGAAGAGAACACCGAGTGTTGTTTTGTCACGCGCGAGTCTCCAAAGGCTGTTTCGTAAATACTGCTGTCCGTGCTGACGCGAAATTTTTTAATCGTCCAACCATCGAGCGTCATATTTTTGTCGTAGTTACTGCCCTCAACATCGGGTTTAAAAACAAGTTGATTGTTATCATACAAGGAATTCTCAATTTGAATATGCAGGTATTGATGATCAAAAGGGAAATCGCGAACACTCCACTTTTCTTTCATCAGACATTTCATTTTAAGCATGATCCACGGTTTGCCGTTGATGGTGTCGGGCATCACCTCCGATTCCATGGATTTTGCATTTGGGATATCCAACTGGTCTTTGAAATCGAACTTGAAGTTGTTATAGACAAACCACAACCAAAACCGGGCAGTGTATTCTTTATTGTGGAAATTAATGTCGTGAACACTAATTAAATAAGCGCCGACCTTTACGGTATCAGGCGCATTTTGTGCAATTGTTTCCCGGGCAGACCCCATCGTTATGGCTGTAGCCAGGACAAGACCCGGCCATGTTTTGATCCATGGGATTCTCTCAAATGGCATTGCCCAAATAGGTTATTTACTTTTCATCCAACTGAGTCGTTGCGCGGTAGAGAATGGGCGATAACGTTGCAAAAATGTAACAAAAAGTGAGTCAAACGCCTAGCTATTAATTAAGTTTATGAATATTTTGGATGTATGCGGCTAAGAACAGCGCTCGTTTTATTTCTCCTTTTGTGTTGCTTATTCACGACACTGGCGCAAGACGCGGATCGGGTGATCAATAAGTATGCTGAATTTATCGGTGGGAAGGGCCGATGGAAAAAAGTAAAAACAATCGTCACGACCGGGCAGTATGATTATGGAGGGATTCAATTTCCGTTCACCGCCTATGCGAAGTCTCCAAGCCGATACAAATTTATCGTGCCGCAGAACGGAAAGCAGTATGTGCAGGGTTTTGACGGAGAAAGGGGTTGGAAAATGGATGGTTTCAAAAATGAGACAGCGCCCACGTTATTAACCGGTAAGGATGCACGCGCTCTGGCAAACGAAGCCGACGTTGAATTGGAAAATCCGTTGATTAACTATCGACAGAAAGGACATCAAGCCGTGTGGGAAGGAAGGGATACCCTTTATGGGAAATCGTTTTTTAAGGTGAAATTCATCAGGAGGAGCGGCGAGTCAGAGACCTGCTATTTTGACGAACAAAACTTTGTCCTGGTTATGAAGAAGGCGGTTTCCAAAAATGTGGAAATGGCAGGAGCCTTATTGGACATATTGTACAGCGACTATCGCGATGTTGGGGGGATACGCATCCCTTTCAAAACTGTTCATGAATCAAACGGTCAAATGATTCTAACCATAACAATTGATAAGGCCGTGATCAACGACCCCATCGATGATAAAGAATTTCAGCCGTGATCAGGAGGCAATCCGGTTCGCTTACGACGCCCCCGGCGCTCGATAGCTGATCGACTTTTTGCTTGCCTTGTCAACATCGCCCGGTTCCAGAAGAACGGTTGTTGTAATACTAACCATCCCGGATGCATTGATCGCGAGGCCAATGGCAGCAGCGCTGACGGGGTCAGGAACATCGGCGATGGCATACACATCATACTCCCCAAATGCATAATAGAATGTCTCCAGTTTACCTCCCATACCGGCAAGAATCTTTTCGATGAGCGCTTTACGGCTTGATCCGCCTTCCTTCAGCAGGCCCCTGGTCCCTTCCGGAGAATAGGAGGCTTTAAACAAATACTTTCCCATGTTTTAAAGAGGTTATGGTTGATTTTTTTCAATCAAAAATAATGACTCGGGGTAATAAAACCTATCGATTGGATCGAAGAGTAGGTGGTGAATAG
>JBGPGZ010000215.1:0-7159 GCA_041484175.1 Cyclobacteriaceae bacterium
CACCGACCACACGGTCCAAATTACTTCCGGTACAAAACTTCGAAAAAATATTCGCGAGCAAATCATCGCTGGTAATGTCACCTGTGATCTCGCTAAGATAGTGCAGGACGGATAGGTCGTGCTTAAGCCGGATAAAGGCAGCCGGCAAATCTCTTATCTGAATTCATATCCAATGCCCATCACTTGCGTCAAAAGATCCTGCGGGGCATCTGTAGCAGTGGCCCTGCCCTCCAAACGCGGTGCGATCGGTGAGTTCATTTTTAGATAGTCCTCTACAACATGATGAAGCGTTATTCCGAGGCGTTTCGGATTAGTCACATTCTCGAACCTGCAAATCGTAGTGTCCCGATCTCCTTCTCTCTCACAGGCAACAAAACTATACGACCTGGAAAGGTCCAGGGCAAGGCCTCCTACTTTTATCCAGTTTACCCGCTTGCCTTCATCCTTTGAAATGGTAAAGTTTACCTCCATCCCTTTGAAACGTACTAGCCAGCCACCGAAGCGGTCGGCCGAATCCCTTGAAAATGCATTGTGAAGTTCCTTCTCCATCCAGTCATGCAATTGCAGTCCGGAAACGATCCCTTTCTTTGCTTCGCTGTCAACCGGTAGCATACTCCATAGATAATCCATGGTGATCTCTGCGATGCCTGTTGACTTATCCGGAACGAGCGGCGGACAAAACCGAAATCCATTGCTCAGTGCAATGTCCGGTTTGAACTTCCACATGATCGCATCCGTAATGAAATTATCCATTGGCGTTTCCAGAACATAATAACGGACCAGTGTCGTTTTCGAAGTGCCGATCACGCGATCAAGCTCCTTCCGATAGGGTTCCCTTGCCTTTTCAACCAAGGACTTCATTTCCTGATCCTCTTTGTAATGTTCGGGGTCAACATCGAGCAACTGATAAGATTGATCCTTCATCACGCCGTCCTCCATCACAAAATCAAATTTTGCGATGAAGGATCCGAAGGCTCCCGATTCAGTAGCCTTGGCATGTTCACCTTGTATGGGTTCGCGTACTCTTTCATGAGTATCCGCCCCGATAATATAATCCACTCCTTTTACAAAAGATTGGTTGGCAAGCCCTACTTGCTGGGCAAGTCCCATGTGGGTCAATAATATCACTAAACGGCATTGCTCATACTCCTTCAGGATCCGGATGTATTTGGCGGCATTTTTCTCAGGATAGGTAAATTCAATCCCTTCGCTGTAGGCGGGGGACTGTCGCTTTGGAGTAAGGGGATCATTGTAGCCTATAAATCCGATCTTTACGCCGCCCATGTACGTGACGAAATACGGTGGAAAAATTAAATCACCATTCAAGGCATCGTTCGTCTTATGGAACATGTTGGCGCAAACCTTCGGGCAGTTGTATCCAAACATGTCTTTCATCATCATCTCCTTGCCGTATACCACTTCCCAGTTGCCCGGCAGCATAAGATTGTATCCGATGTTATTCATTAATGGGATGATCGCCCTGCCTTCGCTAAGCGCTGCAACACCACCTCCCTGAAAGCAATCGCCGCCATCCATCAGAAATGTATTGGCTGGATTTAGCGCCCGCAATTCGTTGACCATTGTTTTCAGGGTTGCAAAACCTCCGCGGCGTTTGTATACGGGTTTGCCACCATCGATAAAGAATTCGTCATGCGTCATAAGTTGTGCATGAATGTCAGCGGTGTGCAGCAGGGTGATTACATTGGCCTTTCCCTCCTTGACGGCTTTATTGTTCAGCATTTCCCGCGTCTTGTCAGCACTGTCAGCCGTTTTGAAAGCGGAAGCCGGTACAGGAATCAGACCTCCTCCGATACCCAACGCCAGTCCCCATTTACCTGCATTCTTTAGGAACTCCCTGCGACTGTTTTCGGAAAGCCCAACATGCCGTTCCAATTCTCTGCGTGAGATAGGCTCGTCGTGACAGCCGTTACAAGTGCAGAACTCTGTGTGATCGGCCGTTGGCATTCTCTTTATCTTTTACTGTAACAAGGCAGGTAAGATTTCGCAGCGTTTGCAAGGAGAGATAACAATTTACGAATATTGGTGAATTAAATTTACTGACAAATTATAGAATTGGAGAGGAATAACAGTAATGCGTCTTGAATTGAGATTCTATTGATTCTATGGTTGATTTTGTCAACTAAATTGAATCTCCGTGAAGCTCCGTGATCCTCCGTGTACCTCCGTGATATAGCTTTAACTACGCTCCAGTTATTTCACGGAGTCGCACGGAGGATCACGGAGTTCCACGGAGGTTTACCCGAATATCGATCATTGTCCGGTTGGCAGCATATTCCTGATGGCGCTGATTTTCCATATTCCCTTTTCAGAAGCGACTATGAAAGTACTCCACATTTTTCTAGGGGTGCCATCCGCATTTTGTATTTCGTATTTACAATCAACAATGGCGCAGTTTTGATTGAGAAGGCGGAGTTTGTCAATGGTAAGCGTTCTTGTCCCTGGGCTACTGGCTGAGCTGTTCAACATTCCCTTCACAGCGGAATTCATGCCACTTCTCCATTCACCGGTAGAAACTAACTGGTCGATATCGGTAGCTAAAATACTTTTAAGCAAGACCGTATCCCTTTTTTCCCTCGCTTGGGAATATTGATCGATTAAAGAATAAATATCTTTTCTCTGCTTATCGTTCGGTATGTTATGCTGGGCCTGTAAAAATGATGTAACAGCTATATTGATTGAGATAAGCAAGAAAACATTTTTCATAATCATGATCGGTTTTTGACGAGGATGCTGACCATGAAGTTATTCAAATTAGTTTATCCTCCTCACCCCTAACCCCCGTCCGTCCGGTCGTCCGGGCGGGCCTCTCCATGCATGGAGAGGGGAGTTCCTCACCCCAACCCTCTCCTGCACGGAGAGGGGGACGAGTGATTCCCTCGCCCTTGTTGGTGTTCTTTCTGTACAACCCTATTGATTCCTTGATGGTGGGGTCTGAAAAAGGGTTTTCCATTCTTGTTCATTTATATTTAAACGAATCAAGCTGGACCTGATCGCTTTTAGTTTGCGTTGCTTGATCTCATCGGGATCAATTTGATTGTTTGCTTCTTTGTATGCTTCGCGTTTGGTTATCATATTCCAGGTAATAACTGATAATTTCCTTGCGGTGGCCGTGATAGCTGCCGGTCTACCTTTTCGATAAGCTATCTTTTTGAAGAATGGCCCTAATGGATGATTTTTTTGATTACCCACGCTATTGGCAGCCTGCCTGAAAGCTAACGCAAGCCTGTTTTTTCCTTTTGGTGTATGAGTGCTTATTACCTTGCCGCCACTCACTTTATTGTTAGGGACAAGGCGTAGCCAGCTTGCAAACTGTTTGGCAGTGGCGAATTTATTAATGTCATTTCCCATGTGGCTTAAGAGGCACAAGACCGTGTTGTGGCTTACTCCGGGGATTTCGAACAGGTCCGTCTTCAAGGTAGCTAACGCCAAATGGCGAACATTGAAAGTAGGTGAATGTTTATTCTTTTGCTTGCGGATCTTTTTTAGTTTTTGCTCAGGGAGGTCTGGCAGCGATTGATTAAGAGCGGAATACATTTTCTTGTCGCATTCTGCAATCTGGCGTTCATACGTATCGTATAGTGACAAACAAGACTTGAGTTCAAACAATAAGTCATCCCGCCATTCACCCTGCAGGGAGCGAATAATTTCCTCTCTGCTTTTCTTAACACCCGCATTAACCAATTGAACCAACTGCTGAGCATCGCGTTCTCCATTTAAAATGGCATCAAGTATTGCCCTGCCCGATTTCCCGGTAATGTCATTTATAGCGACGTCCAAGCGAATATTCATTAAACGCAACGCCTTTTGCATTTTGTTGATATACTTCGACGTTTGTTCGATTAGATATTGGCGATGCTGGTAGTAGGTTCTGAGTGTCTGCAATTGATCGCTCAATAAAAAACTCCCTTGAAGTAATCCCAGACTGTGTAATTTTTGGATCCACAAGCAATCAATAACATCAGTCTTTTTCCCTTTTACGTTCTTAATATACCTGGCATTGACAAGAACAACTTCAAATCCAGCCTTCTGCAATGCCGCGAATAGTGTCTGCCAGTAGCTTCCTGTGCTTTCCATGGCAACTGTAAGAATTCTGTTTTCCCGTAAGTATTTTACCAGCAACTCATGATCTGATGTATAAACACCAAATTCTTTAACGTGGGTGGCTTCTTGGTCCACAGCTACCATGTGGCTTCGGGAGCCTACATCAACGCCAGCTGCGTGGGCATTGACAATTTGCATTGAAAGTTCCTTCATACTTTTTTTGGTTTAAGTGATGAATAAAACCTTCAGGGAATGTATATTTACCTAAGATTTTTCTGTACGGGATCTTCGATTGAATCGAAGTCACCAATTTAATCAACAAGTGCCCCGATGACAGTCGGGGCATTTACATTCCAACCATATTCACCGCAGGACTATTACGTGCCATTGAACAAACTCGGTTTCTTCTGAAGGACCAAAAAGTTAGTGAGTTGTCATGCAAAAATCAACGGCCCCAGCGCGTCAATTATTCACCAACAAGCACTCTCTCCTCGGTGTCCAATTTTCCTGACAAAATCTTTCTGCTCTATATCCCTTGCATTATTAGGAATATTTTACCTGTGATGTTTGCAACAGAGTATCCCGAATTCTCAACCGTGACCTGTTTGGAATGGAAGCGCATTCTTGAAAACGCACGAGAGAAAGAAATCCTTATGCAGAGTATGCGATTTATAGTCGGAGAAGCCCGTGTTAAGATATTTGCCTTCGTATTGATGAGCAACCATTTTCATTTGATCTGGCAAATGATGGCCGGCTACAAGCCAGAGGATGAACAGCGTAATTTTTTGAGATTCACAGCGCAGCAAATTTTGAAAAATTTCAGAAATGATAAATCAGCGATGCTAAACGATCTTCTTGTGCAAACCAAAGACAGAAAATATCAGGTGTGGGAGAGAAATTCGCTAAATATACCTTTATGGTCGAAGAAAGTAGTGGATCAAAAATTGGATTATATTCATATGAATCCAGTGAAAGCTGGAATCTGCGAATATCCTGAGGATTACAAATATTCGAGCGCCCGGTATTACATACTAAACGAGAAGAATTGGGATTTTTTGACGCATATTGACGAGTGATGGCTGAGTGGAAAGTGTTGTGCTTCGATACTTGTTGGTGAAGAACACCAACAAGGGCGAGGGTGATGGTTGAGTGGAAAGTGTTGTGCTTCGAAGCTTGTTGGTGAAGAATACCAACAAGGGTGAGGAAGAGCTCGCACGCACTAGTTTTCAGACCTTACACTTTTTCCAAACTCCTCCCAATCAAATCCTGTTTCAATTCGGTTATGCCTCAATGCCGGGATTTGGGTGGTGATCAACATGGTAGTTCCATTGAGTTCAACCCGATGATGCTGCGGGATTTGCCTCCCGATAGTCCCGATAGCTATCGGGATCGGGATTGTTGCTTTGATCATTTTGAATTGCGCGCCAAAAAAGAATTCTTGTATGGATTTTTTAAGTGTATTGATGTGGTCCATTCCATACATCAATACCACTTCCGGTTTGTGGGTGCTGATGTTTGACAGGATCGTGTTGATGCGATGCTGATACACATGCTCTTGATAAAGCGTGCGACTCTTTAAAAAAGCGAGTTGCTGAAGGCCGAGCCAGCTATAGTACCACGCATGGTTGTGTGGACTGGGTAAAGGATACAGATGAATCAATGCCTCCCTGTGCGCTGACGGCGACACAAAAGTGTGTTGCTGGTATGGGAGCAAGTCAGGAAGTTTCTCCTTCTTGTAGCCGTGTACAAAGGCGATGAGATTTTTCCAGACTCCATGCTGTATGGCATTTTTATCGAAACGGTATTCGTAGAGGTTGTTGAATGAATTTGCTTTGGGGCCGTCCCGCCGGAGAGCAACATGCTTGTATAGTTCGCGGATGTCGCAGAGTGCTCCTTCCGTTTGAGCGTGCACCTTGTGAAAATAGTTAAGTTTGTCTGCTACCTCCTCCGGTACCTCACCGCCACCTTCCTCGTAGCCAATAAACCAGCATCCGGCATGCCACGATCCATATCCGTAAAAATTATCGATCCAGTGTTTGAGCGGTCTTTCTTCAATAAGCATAAGATGGGAACGATGACAAATGAAAATTGGAATGTTGCTTAGCGCAAATAAAAGCAAAAATGGAAGAAGTTAAGCGCTGCACTAACAAAGTTACATATGGTGACAAATTTCGTCGCATTTTTGTTCCTGAATATCGGGCTTGCCAATGGAGTTTAGTAGGCAAGCCTGGTCACACAGAAAACAATTTCACGATAGATCTATTCCATGATCGTCCATCTCATCGACGGTACCTACGAACTATTCCGGCAATTCTACGGTCAGCGTAGTTACAACAAGGGCAAGGACAAACCATTCGGGGCTGTGGTTGGTGTACTACATGGCGTATTGCAAATGATCGAAGAAGGCGCGACGCACTTGGGTGTGGCGACAGATCACGTTATCGAATCATTTCGCAACGAACTTTGGCCCGACTATAAAACCGGAGAGGGGATCGAGCCGGCCCTGTTTAGGCAATTCCATCCAACGGAAGAAGCATTGACGTCGATGGGTGTTGTCGTGTGGCCGATGATTGAGCTGGAAGCGGATGACGCACTAGCCTCAGCAGCGCACCTCGCTGCCGCCGATCCTCGTGTGCTGAAAGTATGTATCTGGACACCGGACAAAGACCTCGCGCAATGCGTACTTGATGACAGGGTCGTGCAGATCGATCGCAGAGCCAAAGTGATTCGAGACGCAAACGCGGTGCGCAAAAAGTTTGGCGTGAGTCCTGAACTAATCCCGGATTTTCTCGCGCTCGTCGGCGATACCGCGGACGGTTATCCAGGCATCTCTGGCATTGGGAAGAATGATGCAGCCAGGCTGCTGAACGAGTACGGACCAATCGAGCGCTTCCCGAAGCAGGTTCTGGAGGGACGTCGTGAAAAAGCATTGCTGTTCAAACGCCTCGCCACATTGCGAACCGATGCACCGCTGTTTAGCGATGCCAATCAGTTGCAATGGCGCGGACCTGGGCAAGGGTTCGCCGCGCTCACCACAAAAATAGGTGAGCCACGATTACTCGATCGGGCGAACGCTGCCGCGGCAAAAGTCATTCAG
>JBGPGZ010000216.1:0-7133 GCA_041484175.1 Cyclobacteriaceae bacterium
CACGCTGGAAGAAGTGAGGAAGAGGATTGGCAATCAAAGCGATGCAGATGTATTCTGGATTTCGGACTTTCAAAAGTCTACCCTGGGGACGGAAGGAAAAAGCATACTGGACTCACTCCATCAATGGCACCTGATCCCTATTTCTCTTGGCAAAGTCTCCAACGTGTTTGTGGATTCGATCTTTCTGGAGAATCCATTTGTTGTGGGCGGTGAAAAGAACAGTATCAAGGTGCGCTTGCGCAATACCGGGCCCCGGAGAGTGGACGGCCTGATTGTAAAATTGACAATTAACGGTGTCCAATCGGCTACCGCTTCTTCCATCCTGGAACCGAACAGCTCTTCGGAAGTAGACTTTGATCTGACTTCCGGTCTGCGCGATCGCAATGAGGGAAAAATCAGCTTTAATGATTATCCGGTCAGCTTTGACAACGAATTTTTCTTCGCGTTAAATTTCAGCGAGAAGATCAATGTTACGGAAATCAAAGCGTCGAAAACATCGAATTACCTTGAGAAAGTATATGGCAACAGCCGCCTTTTTAATTTCAAAAGTTTTCAGGCGGGCAACATAAATTACAGCTTGATGAACCAGGCTGATCTGGTGGTGGTAAATGGCCTCAACGCCATTGATCCGGCGTTGACAACCGCGCTGTTCGATTATCAGTCGAAATTCGGTTCTCTTCTTTTTATCCCCGGAGAACAGCCGGAATTAAGTTCATACCGTCCCCTCTTGAGGCTGCCGTCTCTTCAACTCGTGCCCCCTTCCGAAGCCATGGACCTCGACAGGCCCGATTTTCAAAATCCGTTTTTTGAAAATGTGTTTGAAGAACGGAGTCTTTCAATATCGATGCCGACGGCAAAAAGAAGCCTGGATTGGGGTCAGGACCGTTCAGCGATTTTGAAATTCAAGAATGGACAACCCTTCCTTTCGCAATATGGCAAGACCTACCTGCTCGCTTGCCCGGTAGAAAAGGAGTATACCGATTTTTATAGTCACGCTCTTTTTGTGCCGGTGATGTACCGCGTTGCCGCCTCCGGCAGACGTCATGAGAACAAAACATACTACACCCTGAAGGAAAATCTGGTGACGGTAAGGGCGGACAGCCTGCGGGGAGAGGAGCCGCTTCACCTGATGGGCGCCCAGGAAATCATACCGCCGCAGCGCAGGGCTGGCGACAAAGTCTACCTGGAGGTACCGCAATTTGCCATCAGTTCCGGGTTTTATCGCATTATGAACCAGCATGATACACTCGATCTGATTGCATTTAATCTTGATAAAGAGGAGTCTTTGCTGGATCAGTACTCTGGAACCGAAGCCAAGGCTTTTGTGGGAGGCGGAAAAAATGTTTCCTTGTTTGAGGCTTCTTCCGCAAACGCTTTCAGCAACGAGATAAAAGAGAGATATTTGGGGACGCCTTTGTGGAAGCTGGCGCTGGTCTTGGCCCTGATTTTCCTGCTGGCGGAAGTTTTGCTGATTCGATTCTTGAAATAAAGACTTCATGAAAATACTTATCCAGGCCGCCAAGATCATCGATAAAGAATCCCCATTTCATCAAAAAAAGAAAAACATATTAATCAATGCCGGCCGGATAACGGAGATCGGCGACAAAAACTACTCGGCGGACAAGGTTATCAAGGCGGAAGGAATGAGTCTGTCGGCGGGGTGGTTTGACCTGGGCGCATTTGCAGGTGACCCAGGACTTGAACACAAGGAAGATTTACAATCACTCGCCAAGGCGGCCGCAGCCGGAGGTTTTACCGAAGTGGCTATATTGCCCAACACCCATCCGGCTGTCCAAAGCAAAAATGAAGTCAGCTATATCATTCAGAACAACGAAAGCCGGTTGGTGCAGATTCACGCCCTGGCATCGGTAACCAAAAACAACAAGGGTGAAGAACTCACAGAAATGATCGACCTTCATGAAGCGGGGGCGGTCGGATTCACCGATGGACTGAAGCCGGTGTGGCATACCGATATTTTTCTCAAAGCCCTCCAATACCTTCAAAAATTTGACGGACTCCTGATCGACCATCCCGAAGACATCTGGCTGAATATGTTCGGGCAGATGCATGAGGGTGTGAACAGCACGATGCTGGGGTTGAAAGGGATGCCGCGCATTGCCGAAGAAGTGGCGGTCAGCAAAAACCTCAAATTGCTTGACTACGCGGGCGGGCGGTTGCATTTCTCCAAAATATCGACCGCCAGATCGGTCGACTTAATCAGGAGCGCGAAGAAAAAAGGACTGCGGGTGAGTTGTGACATCACCGGATATCAGGCGCTTCTCGAGGACGGTTTGCTTCATGACTTTGACACGTCCTATAAGGTGAATCCGCCATTGCGCGAGAAAAATGATCAGGAGAAATTGATCAAAGGCCTTAAAGACGGAACCATTGATATTCTCAGTTCCGGTCACGTACCGCAGGACGATGAAAGCAAGAACCTGGAATTTGACCAGGCCGATTTTGGGATGATCAATTTGCAAACGTTTGCCGCCCAACTATCGGCCCTGTCAAAGGAAGTGCCGATGGAGGATCTTCTTGAAAAAGTGACCTCCAACCCGCGCAAGATCCTGAACATGGACATCCCGAAGATCGAAGTGGAGGCCAGGGCCAACCTGACGCTGTTCGACCCTGCCTTTGAATGGACCTTCATGCCACAAGATAATTTCTCGAAGTCCCGGAACTCACCCTGGCTTGGCAAGAAACTGACGGGCAAGGTGGTGGCGACGTTTAATAATTCAAGGCATTGGTTCGATGATTAGGATTAATTGTTTTCCCGTAAATGTCTCACCTACAATTCGCCGTTCGCAAATCGTAAATCACAATTAAATCACAATTCGCAAATCTGCCGGACTCTTTAAACCTGCCAGCCAATTCCGGGTAGTTTTCCGATGAGCGATGTTATTGATTACAGATTGTGCAGAATTGCGGTTAGTGAATTGCGAGCGGCGAATTGCGAACTAAATTAAAAACGAACTATAGTGACTAAGAAATACCCTTTGCTATTCATCTCCATAAGAAACGGTTTGATTGGAGCGGTGCTGGGGGTGGTATTGCTTCTGATCTTGTATGCATTGGGTGTCCATCCATTCCTGATACCCATTCAGTTTGATTTTAGATTCCTGCTCTTTGCGGTATTTCTCTTTTTTACCTTAAAGGAGCTGCGCGACTATTATCAGGAGGGAACGCTGTATTTCTGGCAGGGAATGATCATGAGTTTTGTTTTTACCCTGGTCTATGCGCTGACAGCCGCCCTGCTGATCTGGCTGTATACTTACCTGAAGCCCGATTTTGTAACGGAGTATGTCAGGCTGTTTCAGGAGCGCGCACGTGCATTTCCACCGCCCCCGATCCTGGAGAAAATAGGCAAGGAGGCTTATGAGCGAAGTTTACAGGCCCTTTCCGCCACCCGGGGAATTGATATGGCTTTGCTCTATTGGAAGCAAAGCATCATCATCAGCTTTTTTGTAAGCATAATAATATCCGTAATTTTAAGACGTCTACCTAAATCATGACAACATGGAAAATACAACCACAACAACCACGGCTACTCCTGCTGCAAATTTGTATCAGCAGGCTGCCAAATTTGGAATTATTTGCGGTCTTGCGACCAGTTTTCTCGTTGTAATAATTTATGTGATTGATCCCGGTTTCATGGCCTCTTTGAAATTTCTAGGGATCCTGATGGTCCTCTCTTTCGGGCTTGTGACCTATGCAGGAATTGCCTATCGGAATACCATCGGTGGCTACATCCCTTATGGCAAAGCCTACGTTCATGGAATCGTCTGTTTCGCTGTAGCCGGCCTCGTGGGGACATTGTTTAGCTTGCTGCTGTATCACGTCATTGATCCTGATTTACCGACGACGATGGCTGATACCATTATTCAGAACACGGAAGAAATGATGGCTAATTTCGGGGCACCCCAGGAAAAAATAGACGAGACGATCGCCAAGATGAAGGACGATCTACCCAACCAATTTTCTGCTGGAGGCTTGGTCTTAGGCTATGGCAAGGCACTGATCTGGTATGCTATTCTTGCGTTGATAACGGGCCTTATCGTAAGAAAGAATGAGCCGGTTGAAATGTAATGATGCGGGATTCGGCTGACGATTCAACTTGTATTTGTACTACAAACAAGGCGGTGTCACCACTCCATGACCTTGTGATGTATGCAGTGAAAATAGTTTTATAATTCAAACCAAACTTCAATATCATGGAAGAAAACGCAACTACCGCAAAACCAACCGTGCTTTCGACTGGACTTAAATATGGTCTCATCATGGCTGTTGTGTCGATTGCATTTAGTATGATTCGAATCGCTCTTGGGTCAAACCCGTTTCAGAGCGACTGGAAGGGTTGGATAGGTGCCGTCATCAGTATTGCCCTCGTGGTGTTAGCTCACAAGAGCTTTAAGGACGGGGGCGATGGATTTATGTCCTTTGGTCAGGGCTTTGGAATCGGTTTTGTTTCTATATTGATATCCCTGCTGGTTGGAGGCATTTTTAGTTACGTGTATACCCATTTCGTTGATACCGGCATTCTGGAAGAAGTGTGGCAAAAGACCGCCGATGACATGGAAGCAAAAGGGCAAAGTCAGGAGACTATTGACACCGCCCTTACCTGGACAAAGAAGTTATTTTGGGTTTTCTATTTTGTCTTTGGCGGGTTTTTCTCGGTGATCATTGCTTTGATTGTATCGATTTTCACTCAAAAGAAAAACCCGGAAGCTTCCGTTTAACGAATGTCCAACACGCCGGATATCTCCATTGTTATTCCCGCCAGGGACGAGGAAGAGTCCATACCCGAACTTAGTCAGTGGATCAGCCGCGTGATGGTTGAGCACGGACTTTCGTATGAAGTGATTTTCGTTGATGACGGCAGCACCGACAAGACCTGGGAAAAAATAAAGGAGGTAAGCCTGTTTGATTCTTCATTTAAGGGAATCCGGTTTAACCGCAATTTTGGAAAATCGGCAGCGCTCAACACGGCTTTTAAGGCCGCGCAGGGAGAGGTGGTCATTACGATGGATGCCGATCTTCAGGACAGCCCCGACGAGATACCTGCGTTGTATGGTATGATCAAGGGGCAGGGTTTCCAGTTGGTCAGCGGTTGGAAGAAAAGAAGACGTGACCCGATTTCCAAAACCATTCCCTCCAGGTTTTTTAATTTTATAACCCGTAAGATCTCCGGCATCCGTCTCCATGATTTTAACTGCGGACTGAAGGCCTACGATTCGGTTGTGGTAAAAAACATTACCGTCTACGGCGAGATGCACCGCTATATTCCCGTGCTTGCAAAATGGGCGGGCTTTACAAGAATTGGAGAAAAAGTGGTGGAACACCATGAACGAAAATATGGTCATTCCAAGTTTGGCTGGGAACGGTTCACACGCGGATTTCTTGATTTGCTGACGATCACTTTTGTAGGGCGATTTGCGCGCCGGCCGATGCACTTTTTCGGGACCTTTGGAATTCTTTCCTTCCTGGCGGGGTTTTCATTTACGGTCAAACTAATCTGGGACAAACTCGACGCGATTTATATTTCCAAAGTCCCGGTGAGAAGGGAAATCACGGAACAACCCATTTTCTATTTGGCGCTGGTTGCCCTGGTGATCGGTGTACAACTTTTTGTCACCGGTTTTTTAGCCGAGCTGCTGGCACGCCAGTCGGTTTCAAAGAAAGATTATCTGGTGATTGAAACCTCACCGGCCTCACCCCAACCCCTGTCCGGAGGAGAGGGACAGCAGCTGCTATCGCGGAGAGAGGTTTAGTTTTTAGTGTTGAGATAATTGTTTTTGCTTTCCTGCTTTGAACTTTTCTTTCCGTACTTTTGTCCTCCTGTCTTCGCAAGAGCAGGTAACATTGCCTACTGCCTATTGCCATTTGTCGATTGATTTTGGGGCCGACCGGTTTTGACAGGATGTGTGAGGGCGTATGCCAGCATGCAGGCGCATGGGATGAGCGACTTGAACAATAGTCCCAAAACCTACGTGGCGAGTCTAACTACGCCATGGCTGCTTAATCTGACCTAAGGTTGGATTAGCTTATCCCGCCTAAGAGGTGGGAGGCCATCATCGCTCGGCGCCTCCGTTCTTCGGGCGTCGAATATGCGGTGTCGAAAGCTAGAACTGGGCTGTCCCGTGCTGCGCGGGGCGGTCGAGAAAACAGCAGCTAAGGAACCGATGAGGCTGTTGCCTGCCTTTCGGCTCCCGACAATCAAAGTCAACTAAGCATGTAGAACGTACGCGTTCATCTTCTCTGGACCAGGGTTCGATTCCCTGCGGCTCCACAAGTTTCAAACCAAGTACAGGTAAAAGCCCGAATTCGCTATGAATTCGGGCTTTTTGCATTTAGCAGCCCGCCAGATTCAACCAAGTTTCACCAACCCATAGGCGGAAATTCGGTGCACCACATCAATGAAACAGACTAGTGCACCGAATTGACTCTAAGCCTCTGATAGTTAAGTGGTTCAGTCAATGAACATCTTGATTTTGGAGAGCCAAAAAATCAATTTTCAACCTTAATTCGGTGCACTATGGGAGACATGATGAAAGTAATTTTCTACACAAGGAACACCAAAATCAATGGTGCAGGCCTTGTGCCGATCTACCTGCGGGTAACGGCCAGCGGACAGCGATTTAACGCTGCCACAGGGCGTACAATCAAGAAAGGCAAATGGTCAAAGAAAGGGGAACGGCACAGTGGAAATTTGCCGGAAGACCAGGAGCTCAACGATTTTCTGGCGACCCTTCGCAACAAGGCCTTCTCGATCCAGAAAAAACTGATCAATCTCGACAGGCCGTTGACCATAAAGGAATTTGAGCGTGAGTGGCATGGCAAAAAAGAAACACCGCACTTGCTCCTGGAGATTTTTGAACAGCACAACAGCGAAGTGAAGCAACTGATCGGAGCGCAGTATTCCTGGGCAACCTGGAGGCGATATCATACGTCCCTTAAACACACCCGTCAGTTCCTGATGGACAAATACAGCCTTTCGGATATTTCCGTTAAGCAGATTCAGTACAAGTTCATCACCGACTATGAGTTCTGGTTAAAGACCGTGCACAAGTGCAATCACAACAGCACGATTAAATACCTCACGAATTTCAAAAAGATCATTCACATCTGTCTCAAGA
>JBGPGZ010000217.1:0-7132 GCA_041484175.1 Cyclobacteriaceae bacterium
AAAGCTGTGCATGTATTAGCCAAAGTGGCGGAACTGGTAGACGCGCACGACTCAAAATCGTGTATCCTCGGATGTGCGGGTTCGATTCCCGCCTTTGGTACAAGGATTTAGAAATGTTGTGTATTATGTGTACGCGATTCGGAGCCTTATTAGGAGCTACATTTATGTAGGACTGACCGAAAATGTCCGTCGTAGGCTTTCGCAACATAATTCCGGACATAACAAGACAACGAAGCCGTATTCGCCCTTTGTTTTGATCTGGAGCGAAACTTGTGATACCAGGGCACATGCACGAACAAGAGAGAAATATTTCAAATCCGGGATCGGGAAGGAGTTCTTAAAATCCTTGTGAATGATTTCTTAGAGGCGGAACTGGTAGACGCGCACGACTCAAAACCTGCCTGCCGGCAGGCAGGTCGTGTATCCTCGGATGTGCGGGTTCGATTCCCGCCTTTGGTACAAAGCCTTCGGATTTCTTCTGAGGGCTTTTTAGTTTCTCCGTTAAACTATATTTTAATGAAAAGCCGGTTCCTATACAACCAATAACACACATACCACAATGATGCCCATACGGCGATGCTTGTCACTATTCCTACTGTTACCTCTCCTCCCCACGAAAACAATGCTTTTGTAAAGGGAGTAAAGATGTCATGCAGCACACCGGAGCCTCCTACACCCATGAAGAGGTAAATAAAAATGGAATTCATCCCGACAATGATAAAAAACTTTGATCCTTCGGTGAATAAATTTTTAACGTCAACTAACCAGTAAAAAAAGCAAAGCGCCAAAATCGCCCATCCTCCGCTGGCAAATACAAAGGAGGATGTGGCAATCTTCTTAATAATTGGGGTGATGTCTAAAAAATCAAGGGAGTAACCTATCACCAGGCCGGCAGCACCTGCCATCACCAGAATCTGAATTTTCTTTGTTATGGGCCGGTCACTCATCAGGAGTACGCCGCACATCACTCCCCACACTGTATGGGCAATCGTGGGGATTGCATTCAACGAGGCCCAGATATCTGCTTTGTCAACACCTTCTATTTTATTATTCACCCATGCCCCCAGGTTTTCAAAAGGCACCCATGGATGATTAAAACCATCAACAGGGAAAAAGCGGTAAGCAAGATCGGTCAACAAAAGAATGATTAAAGTAAAAATCAGTTGAAAAGAAAGGCTTTTGTTCCTGATCAGGAAGGCTACCAGGTAGGTAACTGATAATTGAGCCAGTACATTCTGAAACCTGAAAACGATTTTCCCGGGACCAATACAATATAAGGCCCATCCGAAAAACAGCAACAGGAATGAACGCTTAAGCGCATGAAGCAATATTACCCTATCGGAATCTCCCTTTTTTATTCTGTTCGCCACTGCGAATGGGATGGCCACGCCGACAATAAACATAAAAAAAGGTTGTATAAGATCCCAAAAGTGCAATCCATGCCATTCATGGTGGCTGAACGTGGTACCGAAAAACTGACCGATACCGCTGCCTTCCATGGACTCAAAGTGCCCATAAAACCCGGCGCCTTCGCCGACGAGGAAAAACATGGTCATACCGCGAAACAAATCGACGGAGGTCATCCTTCCTACTATCGAAGAGGCAGGATTGTTTGAAATTTTATCCATTTGATTTTACATAACCGTTTAAAATGGTTGACAAAGTTATTCAGAAGTAATAAGTAATGCAGGTTGCACCTTTATGATCACCTGCTTTGATGTAGGTGTATTACTCTTATCGGCCGTGCTCGTGAGAGGTACCAGCACATTGGTTTCAGGGAAATAAGTCGCCGCACAGCCTTCCGGAATGGGATAAGCGACCACGATGAACTTGCGTGCCACCCTTTCCACGCCTTCATGATTATTATAGAGATCTACAACATCACCGTTCTTAAGATCCCGCTTGCTGATATCCTTCTGGTTCATCAACACCACCCGTCGCTCATGATAAATGCCGCGATAGCGGTCGTTAAGACCATAGATGGTTGTATTAAACTGGTCGTGACTGCGAATGGTCATCATCATCAATTCATCATCCTTTACTCGGAGCCCTGTAAAGGTTGCTAAATTAAAATGAGCTTTGGCCGACCCTGTATCAAAACGCCCTTCCCGGTTGCAATTGGGAAGGTAAAACCCTCCTGGCATCCTTACCCGCTGATTGTAATTTTCAAAACCGGTTATGGTGCGTTCAATATCATCCCTGATGGCATCGTAGTGGCGCGCGTATTTACTCCAATCGATTTTGCTGCGGTTCCCAAGGGTCGCTTCGGCCAGCCCGCACACAATCACTGGCTCACTTAACAACTGGTTGGATACTGGTTTCAAAACGCCTTTGGAGGACTGCACGACGCTCATTGAGTTTTCGCAGGATACAAATTGCTCTTCACCGTTGATGATATCTTGATCACTCCGTCCCAAACAAGGCAAGATCAACGCTTCTTCGCCGTGCACCAGGTGACTGCGGTTAAGCTTTGTAGAGACATGAACCGTGAGGCTGCATCTACGCAGGGCTTCGGCGGTGAACGCGGTATCCGGCGTCGCTGAAAGAAAATTGCCACCCAGGGCGAAAAATACCTTTGCTTTACCTTCATGCATGGCGTGAATACATTTCACCACATCGTAACCATGCTTTTTCGGTGGGGTAAAATGGAAATTCTCTTCTATTCTTCGCAAGAATTTTTCATCGGGTCGTTCATGAATGCCCATGGTGCGATCGCCCTGTACATTGCTGTGGCCGCGAACTGGGCAGGTACCCGCCCCGGGTTTGCCGATGCTGCCCTTCAGTAATAAGAGGTTCACAATTTCTTTGATGGTATCTACCGCATTTTTGTGCTGAGTAAGACCCATTGCCCAACACGCAATGATCTTCGTCTTGTTTTTTAGCAGATGAGCCGTTTCCGTTATCTGTACCAAATCGACGCCACATGCCCTTATTAGTTCATCCAGGTTTAGCTGCTGCAAGTGTTTGCGGAAATCATCGAATCCATCGGTATTCTTTTCTATGAATGCGCGATCAAATACAGTACCCGGATCTTTCTGTTCATCTTTCAGCAACAACAACTCGATCGCCTGCAGCAGCGGCATGTCACCGTTTATTTTTACCTGCAAAAATATATCGGTCAACGCTGTCCCAAAGCCAAGGATTCCTTTGAGTTGCTGTGGATTGTTAAACCTCATCAGACCGGTTTCCGGCAGGGGGTTGATGGAGATAATCACGGCGCCATTGGCTTTTGCCTTTTGCAAGGCACTAAGCATCCGGGGATGATTCGTGCCGGGATTTTGTCCCAAGATCATGATTACTTCAGCCTTGTAGAGATCCTCCAGCTTCACTGAACCTTTGCCTATACCCAGCGACTCTCCCAGGGCGACACCACTGCTTTCATGGCACATGTTGCTGCAGTCCGGTAAATTATTGGTACCATATTCTCTTACAAAAAGCTGGTATAAAAATGCCGCCTCGTTGCTGGTTCTGCCGGATGTGTAAAAGACAGCCTCATCCGGCGAAGCAAGCTTGTTTAATGTATTTCCGACTTTTTCAAAAGCATCGGCCCACGAGACGGCCTGGTAGTGAGTAGCGCCTTTCGCCAGAAGCATGGGTTGTGCCAATCGACCTTTTTTGCCGATCTCATAATCACTTAATGCCGCCAGATCTTCGACGGCATTTTTTGAAAAGAATGATGGTGTTAATTTTTTGAGCGTGGCTTCTTCAGCAACAGCCCTTGCACCGTTCTCACAATATTCCGCAATGCCGGACCGCTCATCATCCGGATCAGGCCAGGCACAACTCGGACAATCATATCCACCCTTCTGATTGAGATGGCGCAACGCCGTCAGTCCACGAACGACTCCCGCCTCGCTGAATACCTGCTTACCGGCCGATAAGACAGACTGCATGCCAACAGCTGTCTTCTTGATTTTGCCCCGCCTCAATCCGGTGAATTGCTCCGGGTTTTCTGCACCGGGTATCTTTTTTGTTTTCCTGTTCACATTATAACACGTTGTTCACCTGAATAAATATTGAATCGCTCCCCGCGCAAAAATCCGATTAATGTAATACCGTTATCGTGGGCCAGCTCTACGGCGAGGCTGGAGGGGGCTCCGATGGATGCGACTACCTTAATGCCAGCCATCACCGCCTTTTGTACCAGCTCAAAACTTGCTCTTCCGCTCAGCAAAAGAATATTTTTGCCCAAGGGTAACGCGTCATTCAGGAATGCAGCGCCAATTATCTTGTCCAATGCATTGTGCCTGCCGACGTCCTCGCGAAGCATCACGAACTTTCCGTTGAGTTCGAATAGAGCGGAAGCATGTAACCCGCCGGTATCTTCAAATACGGCCTGCTGTTTTCTTAACGCTGCCGGTAATCGATAAAAAAGGTCCGCCTTCAGCCGGATCTCATCTTTCTCGTTTTCATAAACAGAAACTGTTTTGATTGCATCGATACTGGACTTTCCACAAACGCCGCAACTTGAAGTGGTATAAAAATTACGTTCACTTTTCTGAAGTAGCGGATTTACACCGACGCCTAAGGCGATCAATATCCTGTTTTCGCCGTCAGGAACCGGTTGTGCCGAAAGCACCTGTCCTCTGTCTTGAATAATGCCTTCGGTAAATAAAAAACCAACCGCCAATTCTGAATCGTGGCCGGGCGTACGCATGGTTACCGATACGCTTTTCAGTTTGGGTTGTGCGGAGTCGCCATATAGCAATTGTATCTCCAGCGGTTCTTCTACCGCGAGTTCATCATCGGCATCCTCCGTTTTGCGAATGCTGACTCTCTTGATTTTTATGCGGGCAATGGAGCCGTTTTCCATGGATTAAAATTAATGACTTTTGATTAGAATTGATACGCTAATCAATGAAGCCAATGAGGTCTGTCGGTGAATTCATATTATTGAAATAGGGCTTCCAGCTTACCGGAGGGACTATGTACTTCGTTTGTAAAGTCTCCAGCACATGCATCATACTCTGTTTGATCAAGCTTTTCATGTTGTGAGATGCCAGAATTTTTCCCAATCCCTTTGCTGTGTAGACACTGCAAAGGGGTTCAATCTGTTCCTCAAACCTGTAAACAATTGCTTCATAACCTTCGTTTTTCTTATGCTCGTTGAGTAGTTCTTCGAGTACCAGGGATCTCATGTTTGGCAAATCGCAGGCAAGCACCAGGAGGTCTTCACCCGGAAAATGGCTGTGAACACTGAGTATTCCAAGCAGCGGCCCGGCCAAAGTCAAATGCGGATGATCAGGTATGAGTTGTTCCTTTGAGAAAGTTGAACGATAATCCTGAAATTGCCCGGCGTCGATTGACAGGACTGTCTTTACATGGAGCGCCGATATTTTTTGGAGGGCTGTTTGTGCCCATGTTTGATTTCTAAAAAGCAACAATCCCTTGTCATCTCCCATCCTGCTGCTCTTTCCACCGCATAGTATTACTCCTAACATTAAAACTACCCTCGTAATTTATACCTCGCACCTCTTAATTTGTACCTCGTAATTCGTACCTCGTACCTCATAATTCGTACCTCGTCCCTCGTCCCTCGTCCCTTCCCCCTCACGCTCTATTCAACGCATTCAACTCCTGATATGCCTGAGCAAGCCGGGTTTTGATGGAGGTTTCCCCTTCTCTTAACCAAACCCGGGCATCGTAATATTTTTTGTTCGGGGCATCCGGGCCCTTGGGGTTTCCAAGCTGCGACTGAAGAAATTCCTGATTCTTTTTATAAAAGTTATGAACGCCATCCCAAAAGGCCCACTGAATGTCCGTATCAATATTCATTTTTATGACGCCATAACCGATCGCTTCGCGAATCGCCTCCGGTTCAGACCCTGATCCGCCGTGAAAGACAAAATTGACAGGATTATTCTTCGTCTTGAATTTCCGCCGAATAAAATCCTGGGAGTTTTTAAGGATGGCCGGCTCCAGCTTTACGTTTCCGGGTTTATACACACCGTGAACATTGCCGAAAGAAGCGGCGATGACAAAATGATCGCTTACCTTCATCAACTCCTCGTAAGCCTGCGAAACTTCTTCGGGTTGGGTATACAATTTGGAGCTTTCAACGCCGGTATTGTCAACCCCGTCTTCTTCTCCGCCCGTAACGCCAAGTTCAATCTCGAGATACATATCCAGTTTGGTCAACTTCTCAAGATAGCGTTTGCTGACCTCGATGTTTTCTTTGAGCGGTTCTTCGGACACATCAAGCATGTGCGAAGTGAACAACGGCTTGCCATGGTTTTTGAAGAATTCTTCGCCTTGTCTGATCATACCGTCCACCCAGGGAAGCAGTTTTTTTGCGGCATGATCGGTGTTCAAGAGCACCGGCACCCCATAAAGGTCACTTACTTCATGTACATATTTTGCAGCGGCCACCGCGCCCACGATCGATGCCTGCTGTTTATCATTGGCAAGGGATTTCCCGGCAAAGAAGGCTGATCCGCTATTGGAGAATTGAATGATTACCGGAGAGTTAACCGTCTTCGCCGCTTCCAATGTTGCATTTACTGTATTGGTGCCAATAACATTGACAGCAGGCATTGCATATTGATTGGCCTTGGCGTGTTCAAAGACTTTCTTTGCCTGGGAATAAGTTAGAACGAGTGACATAGTGTACGGTTAAAGGTACGAGGGACGAGGTACGAGGTACGAATTTAAAGGTACGAGGTACGAATTACGAGGTACGAGGAACGAAATGCAAGGTAAGACGTATTCATTTTTTAGTTCTTGATGTTTTAATGGATGATACTGTCATAGCTAAAAGTTCATTGGCTTCCTTAATAAGGTTGTCAATTTCAGATCTTTGGTCCGGGTTGAAATGATGCAATAATTCCAGAAAATACATTGTTTCGTCAAGTTCTTCTTCAACAATCTTAAGCTTGTTTACAAAATCGGCCGCTGACTTACCACGACATGCAACCCTGTAATTTGTTCCTGGAGAACTGGATGACCTTATAAGTTGATTGGCATAGGCAGTATTTATTGTGCTTTTAGGCAATTGTTGAATTAATATCCCAACATCAATTGCGAATTTCATAAATCTCTTCTTAAGGTCTTGCATATGTTTAGAAGGTGCGAATTACGAGGAACGAGGTACGAATTACGAGGTACGAATTACGAGGTACGAGGTACGAATTAC
>JBGPGZ010000218.1:0-7093 GCA_041484175.1 Cyclobacteriaceae bacterium
AACCCTGTGTGGCAAATTTTGTACGGTGAGGTCATTATTACTGGGATGCGAGCTCACACAATCGTTATAGTGTGATACCCGTTATCAACACCGGGGCCGGGGTCAGGATAAAAGTGGGTTCAAAATTTGTAATGGCGGAAGTGTCGCCAACGATGTATTACAACTTTCATTTGTTTGCAAACCTGGGATTTTCTTTTTGAGGCCATTGTGAATGAATTTACAGGGGGAGAAGAGGTAACACAGCATCGATTGAGTTGGGCACGCGTTGCAAACGCGCGCCAACGTTGGGCTACGTTGGGGCGAGACAAGTGGAGTGTCGCAACGACCGATGCAATAAATTGCAATACCTTTGTCGCTGCTTATATCAAGAAGAAAACAATGAAGGTTTCCCTATGACCATCAGCGAGGCAAACCGGCTGCGGCTGCTCTATTTTCTTGTCTTTTGCTGCACGGCATCGTGGCTGCCGATTTTTGCGGACTATCTTAAGGATCGGGGTCTGAGTGGAATACGGATCGGAATGATTCTCAGCGTCACGCCGCTCATGATGTTTTTCGTTCAGCCCTTTTATGGAATGCTTGCCGACCGGCTGGGTTACAAAAAATGCCTTTTATGGTCTTCGCTGCTTGCCTCGATGATGTATGTATTCTACCTCTTTGACGGAGGCTTTGTCTTCTTGTTCGTCGTCACCATATTCATGGCGCTCTTTTACAATACCCTTCAGCCCGTACTCGATAGTCTTTCACTTAGCCTCGCAAAACGCAATCCTAACTTCTCCTATGGCACACTAAGAATAGCAGGCGCCGCAGGATGGGCCTTCACGGGCACGCTCGTCGGGCATTATATCGATGTAATCAATACCACGGTCATCTTTGCATTCTCGGCTGCAAGCATGTTGCTTACTTTCATCGTTTCCTTTTCACTGAAACACGATGACGGGGGATCAATCGCCGATAGCGGCCAGTCATTCAAACATGCCAGGGAAGTCTTTGGGGATAAGACTTTGATTTTTTTGCTGTTGTCTGTCTTTTTGATCTCCGCCGGAGCTACCACCATCTGGAATTTCTATTCGATCTATATGAAAGAAAACGGAGCTTCGGCATCGTTGGTGGGATATGGTATTTCCTTTCAAGGGCTCTGCGAACTCCCTTTGTTTTATTTTTCAGCCAGGATCATCAAACGCTTTGGAATAAAAACAACCCTGCTCATCACTGCCTTTGCTACGGCCTTGCGATTGTTGCTTTACAGTGTTGTTAAAGATCCACGGGCAGCGGTTTTTATTGAAGTGCTACACGGCATTTCATGGTCACTCTTTTGGGTAGCTTGTGTGGAGAGCGTGAACAGACTCGTTCGCGAAGATTGGAGAGCCACGGGCCAATCGCTGCTCTACGCGGCCTATTTTGGCGTAGGCGCCATCGTGGGCAACTTCTGGACAGGATATTTATATAACGCGAAAATGAAAGTGTCCGAGATATTTCTGCTGAATGCCGCAATCGTGGCGGTGGTTGGTCTGTTGATGTGGTTGTTTTTGAGTACCAAGAAACTTAGTTGGCAGGATCAAAGTTCCCTTCCATCATGAAATGTAATCCGAGCTCTTATCCGGGATCCGCTGGAAATCAATGTGGAGAAGATGTGATGAAATTCGCTCGTGCGTCCTCCACGGGGTGCCGGGTCAAATCTCGTGCTGCCTTTGTAGCCAATGTATTGCTTGCCCGGCATGACATTCCATTTTTTTTTGCTTGTGCCGCCGCAATTGGCAATTCATAATGGCAATGCTCTTCTATCCAGTGCACACCAAAACCACCAATGACTGATCAGGATTTGAGGATTGACAGGATACTTCTATGTTTAGACTGCGGGCTGGTTCCCTCCCAGGGAAAAGAAGGGCGTGGGGCGGGAAGTAACTTGAATTTCACGTTCACCCCTGACCTCCACCTGCGCTAAGGCCTCGGTGGATGTTGAACTTGACAGTAGGACTAATGACTAATGACAAATGACCAATGACTAACGACCAACAACCACCTCACCAATCCCCGCCCTAAGCCGTTCTAAATACCAGTCTATAAATTTGGCAACATCATTTTCAGCAGGAGCGTAGGGCCCGGGTTGATAATGGCTGGATTCAATTCCGCTGAAATTATTTTCGCAAAGTTTCCAATCTTGTTCACCGGTTATCCGCCAGAAGTCGGTAAGACGGTTAACCTCATAGTCCACACCTTCTTTGGCGGCTGCGTCTACAAGCCAGGTAAGATCAATGCGCGTGGTGGAAGGACTCACCGCTGTAACCCGCATCGTCCACATATAGTCACTCACGGCGTCCATCCAGAAGTTGGGATACACCACCAGCCCCAGAACACCGGCGTCAAAGTCCTCGTGATCGCCCATGGGAATGGCGGAGGCCTTGCCATCCAGGCTGTAACTCAGCACGCCGGGGCGGAGCGGGTAGCGGATTGCAAAATGGAAAGAGCCATTCTCGAAATCAATGTTGTCAACGGCCAATCCTTTCTTTTGCCATTCCACCTTGCATTCACGCAGAACCTCATCGGCAGATTCTCTCAGGTTGGCGCCAATTACTGCGCTGCAATATTCAGGATGAGCAGGACCGCAGTGATAGCATTCCCTGAAGTTTTCTGCGATCAGTTTCCAGTTCGTGCGAATTTCATAACCCTTGCGGTAAGCCACTTTTGCGTTATCCATCCTAAAGGGTTTTAGAAACGGAGTAAAGTCGCGAACCACTTTATTAAAGTCAGGAGGATTTTGAGCAAAGGAAATGAAAATAAGTCCGCCGGCTACCTCGACGTGTACAGGATGCAATCCATAGGAAGATCGATCAAAATCATCGGGCATCAGGCGCGCTTTAAAGAGCGAGCCATCTTTATCATAGACCCACTGATGATAAGGGCACATCAGCTTGGGTGCATTTCCGCGTTCCGCGAGGCATATCAAAGACCCGCGGTGCCTGCAAGTATTGTAGTGGGCATGTACTTCTCCGTGATCGCCTCTGATAATGATGATAGAATCTTTACCGGCTGCATACGTAAAATAATCACCGGGTTTGGGAATATCCCCGGTAGTGCCCGCAAACAGCCAATATTTCTTCCAGATATGCTCCCATTCGAGTTCGAAGATATACGGATCAGTGTAGAAAGGCTGTTCAAGACTATACCCTGAAGGATGTTCTTCAATCAAATATTTCAAGCTCCCCTTGTTCATATTTATGGAAAGTCCCTGTAGCAAAATTACTACTTATTTTTCATTGATGATTGCTTCAAGATTCCATCAACTTACGCCTGCCACCCCGCCGTCTCTTTCGGGGCACCCCTGTCACCCCGCAGTCCCTTGCGGGGCTCTGCACTGTCACCCCGCAGTTTCTTGCGGGGTCAGGGTTTACCCCGACTAGATTGGAGCTTAGCTCGTGGATTCTACGATTACGACCATGCAGCAGCCCGAATAAGCCACTACGTACTCCCAATTCCCTGATTTTCTGCAAATCAGGCTTCTTCTGATTTCCGGCAATAGATTCTGCCTCATCTTTGATCTATTCAAAGGCACAAAACACAAAAGCGATGAAACTCTTCAGCAAACTTTGGAACCTGCAATATTTATTCAGTAAGAAGGAAGACGAGGATACCATAAAGAAGAAACGCTTTATGTCTCGCTTAATTCGTACAAGCGCTTTTGCAAGATTGAGTCTTCAGGAAAAGGTCTTATCCCTTGGTAAATTGATCAATATTTTCAGGGCTGATTGTGGGTTCACGCCTCGCTCACTCGAACGGACCCTTATACGTCTAAGTGCGGAGCTGAAACGCCACAATGATAAAACCTGGGATACGTTGTACGGTGACCCCCATCGTTCAAGCAATAGCAAAGAGTGATCCCTTCTTGACCGAAAGGAGTAGAAGGGATTCTGTTGATTCTGGATTCTTGATTCTGGACATCTGGAAACTTGAAACAACCAAGCCATAGAATCAAATAGCATCGGGCATCTTTTTGGTCATATGCGCTCCAGTTTTACGGGATATGTTTTGTTTGCATTCCATTGACAGACGTACAAATTCTTATCGTTGTCAACACAAACATCATGGCAATGCTTGAAGATCGGTTTGTCCTGAACCATTAATTGAAGCACGCCTTTCTTGTATTCAGGTTTTGTGCCACCGGGGTTAGAAACTACCTTGTCTTTTCCGTCAAGGATGGTCACAAAGCCCGAGTTCGGAGTCTGGTCCAGGTAACGCAGGCGCGACCAGCATACTCCTGCATAAATATTTTCACCGTCGATCACCGCTCTGCACACGTAAGCCCCAGGAATAAAGAGAGTCGAAAGATATTTTCCATCCAGGGTAAAACGCTTGAATGAATTATGAGCACGCGACGTACACAATAGCGTGATGTTATTTTTATCGCGTTGGTCTATGCACACGCCATGCGCGGTGCTGAAGTTAGCGTCTCCGTCACCGGGGCCGCCGAATTTGCGGATAAACTCACCGCTCTTGTTAAACTGAAGAACATATTGCGAACCATAGCCGTCGGCCACATAAATATCACCATTGGGTGCAATGGCCGTCTCGGTAGGTTTATAACTAAGCGCACTTTCATAGACACCGATGGTCTTTGGGTGCGGCAATTCCATCAGCTGCCTTCCATCCAGGGTGGTTTTCACAACACGCCCTGTTTCATAATCACAAATAAATAGAACTTGCTCTCCTCCCTCGTCAAACAAGGTGAGCCCATGGCCGCCGGGAAATTGATTTCCCCAGGTTGAAAGCAGTTTGCCTGATTTGTCGTAAATGATGATGTTGTTCTTTGTTTCATCAGTGACCATGATCAGCCTTCCTTTCGAATCCATGACCATCTCGTGACAATTCTTGACTGGATAAGAGACAGCATCGAGATTTCCCCAGGTCTGATGGACGCGGTAACGGAAATTACCGTGTCCGATGATCTCCTCATCCAAAACCGGTTTGCTGATGATGTTAACAACGGGAAGACTAAACGCCACTCCCGTCAGGGCTGTCATCTTCAAAAAGTCCCGTCTTGTTTTCATTGATTTTGAGCTCATTCAAAATGGAAGATTAAGGGTGAAAGCCATTGTTGAAATTAGCAATTTTTTCTGTAATTGATTTGAAACATTTTCAGCCAAAAATCCCGTAACTTCAAAAATGTTTGTGTTTCAGCCCCCACGTGACGGTCCGTGACCACCTGACGGTATCTGGCCACAAAGACCCTAAGATAAGATCGACCGGAAGAGGAGAGTAAATGAGTTCTTTGTGGCTTAGCGCCTTCGTGGCAAAGAGAAGGCCTCAATCTAACCAGGAAGTCATTTCTTACAAAAGAATGGATTGCACAAGTCCTTTGAATATCTTCGACACCTAAAGTCAAATTGCAATGAGTAATTTCAAAAGAAGAGATTTCATCAAGAATTCGGTGATGGCAGGTGTTAGTGCCTCGGTATTAAAAATAGATTCGTTGATGGCAAACAACCCTGCTGCGGGAATTCCAGCAAAAAAGTCTGTATTAACCAAAAAGATCATTGTAGGCGGTGCGGGAATCGGAGGGTTATGCTGCGCCTACGAACTGATGAAAAAAGGTCACGAGGTGACCGTCCTCGAAGCATCCGGCAGGCATGGAGGCCATGTTTTTACGGTGCACGATGGCTTGTCTGATGGACTGTATGGAGATTTTGGTCAGGAACATATTACGAAGCCCGGGTACATCCGGTATTGGGAATACATCAAGGAATTTAACCTCACGGCCCTACCGTACCCCAGACGAAAAAACATCCTAAGAAGAATTGACGGTAAATTCTACACAGAGGAAATGCTGCATGATCCGGTTGTATTAAATAAATTCGGATTTAACGAGCGAGAGGTAAAATACCTGTCTACAAACCCCTGGTGGGATCTGCAAGCGCTCTTTGTGAAGCCCTATCTCGATAAGTTTAAAGACGAATATCAACCCTTCCATGTCGGTTATGATGAGTTCGACAAAGTACCGATGGCAGAACTAATCAAGAAAGAGGGGGCCTCCACAACAGCGTTAGGCTATTTGGGAGGAGATAACTCATCGGCCTTGTTTGGGTTATGGATGTCGGCTATCCTGAACATCCGCGGCGTACCCCACTTTCCGATAGAAGTTTTCCGCCTGAAAGACGGTAACCAAATGCTTCCCAATGCTTTTGCAAAAAGACTTGGCACGCGGGTCTGGTTAAATTGCCCGATTGTGTCCATCAAGCATGGCGGATCCGGTGTAACGATCACTTACAAACAAAACAATGAGCAGAAAGAACTGTCAGCCGATTTCTTTGTGAATTGTATCCCATTGCCAGCCTTCAAAAACATTCCAATACAACCGGCCGTGCCACCCGAAAGGCAATACATATTCGACAATGTAACCTATGATTCCTATCAACGATTTGTCTTCCAGGCGAGCTCTAAATTTTGGGTGGAAGATGGCCTGAGCATCAATATGGATTTAAACCATCCCGATCTCTGGGACGTATGGCAATCAGCAGAAGAGGTGGATACGCACCGGGTGATTGTTTTGGGAACAGGGCCTGGCGGGGTCTCACCGCAGCGCGCACTCGCCGCATTCCGCGAGGTATATCCCGGGAAGAAGGACACCATCGAGCAGGCAATAAGCAGAGACTGGACGAAAGAGACGTTTTCACCAACGTGCGAAAGGCGACCTTTCCCTATTGGTGAGCTTACCAAGTTCTGGCCGCATCTCATGAAACCGATAGGACGGATTCATTTTGCAGGAGCTTATGCGGATAATCTCAACTGGGGTACCGAAGCTGCCACGCGATCTGCAAACAGGGTAGCCAACGAGATAGACAAATCCTGACGCTCCAAAGAAAGGCATGCAGGTCAAACTCTACTAGCCGATTGGATTTTGAGCGTAACTTGGGGAACCCGTGAAAATGCACCTATGAAAACAAATGCGCCTACCATTAAGGAAATAGCCAGGATGCTCAACCTGTCGGTATCAACGGTTTCGCGCGCGCTTCATAGCAGCGAAGTTATAAGTCCGGCTACCACCAAACGTGTAAAGGAGGTCGCGCTCGAATTGGGCTATGAGCCCAACCAGACTGCGTTG
>JBGPGZ010000219.1:0-7081 GCA_041484175.1 Cyclobacteriaceae bacterium
AAGGAATTGCAACCATCGACGAAAGCGCCATCACCGGCGAATCAGCCCCCGTCATTCGTGAATCGGGTGGCGATAAATCGTCGGTAACCGGGGGAACCAAAGTCCTGTCCGATAAGATCAAGGTGCAAGTGACGGCGCGCCCGGGAGAGAGTTTTCTGGACCGGATGATCTCCCTTGTTGAAAATGCCACAAGGCAAAAAACACCCAATGAGACTGCCCTGACCATTCTGCTCGCCGGCTTTACGCTGATCTTCATCATCGTTTGTGTTACCCTGCAACCATTTGCGCTTTACGCGAATACGCCGATCACGATTGCGGCATACATCTCCTTGTTCGTATGCTTGATCCCGACAACAATCGGCGGATTGCTCTCGGCGATCGGCATTGCCGGCATGGACCGTGCCCTGCGCGCCAACGTGATCACTAAATCCGGAAAGGCGGTGGAAACAGCCGGTGACCTGGATACCATCCTTCTTGACAAGACCGGCACCATTACCATAGGCAACCGCAAGGCCACTACCTTTTACCCGGCAAGCTCTTCACATGAAGGAAGACTATTGGAGTGTGCCATGATCGCTTCATTGAGCGACGATACGCCCGAGGGCAAATCCATTGTTGAGCTGGCCGTGCAGCAAGGGTACAAGCATCCTTCGATGATCGGAAACCGCAGTGATTGGATTAAAAACTTCCCCAACGCACGGCTCATCAAGTTCAGCGCCGAAACACGGACTTCCGGGATTGACCTCGATGGAAGGGTTATCCGCAAAGGGGCTTATGACTCAATTCAAAAACTGATCAGAAAACAAGGCCACGAAATTCCAGTCGATATTTCAACCATCGTTGAAAAAATCTCTTCGAACGGAGGAACTCCCCTCGTAGTCATCGAGAATTATGAAACCATGGGCGCCATTGAATTACAAGACATCATTAAACCCGGGATCACTGAACGGTTCGGTCGTTTGCGCAAGATGGGCGTAAAGACGGTCATGGTGACGGGCGACAACCCGCTTACCGCAAAATTCATTGCCGAAAAAGCTGGCGTCGACGACTACATCGCGGAAGCAAAGCCGGAGGACAAGATGGAATACATCAGGAAAGAACAGGCTGCCGGCAAGTTGGTTGCCATGATGGGTGACGGTACCAACGACGCACCAGCCCTGGCCCAGGCAGACGTTGGCGTAGCCATGAATAGTGGAACGGCCGCAGCCAAGGAGGCAGGTAATATGGTTGATCTCGACAACGATCCGACCAAGTTGATCGAAGTCGTTGAAATCGGAAAGCAGTTGTTGATGACACGCGGCACGCTCACCACATTCAGTATTGCCAATGATGTTGCCAAGTATTTTGCAATTGTCCCTGCGCTGTTCATTACCTCCATCCCGGCGCTGCAAACGCTGAACATCATGAATCTGACCAGCCCGCAAAGCGCAATTCTCTCGGCTATCATTTTCAACGGCATCATCATCCCGTTGCTGATTCCGTTGGCCCTGCGAGGCGTAGCCTATAAACCGATCGGTGCTGCAGCACTTCTACGGAGAAACCTCTTGATATATGGTCTGGGTGGTGTTCTTGTACCCTTTGCAGGAATAAAACTTATAGACCTGATCGTGTCAACCATTATTTAACGAAACAGCCATGAAAAATCACATTTTACCTGCAACCCTGTTGACCCTCTGCTGCATCGTCTTCTTTAGCGGCGTTTATACAATCGCCGTATGGGGAGTTGCACAATTTGCACCTAACCACGGCAAGGGAGAAGTTATCTCTTACGCCAATGGCAATTCAGCAAAATACGGATTCACAAACGTGGGCCAGTCATTCACCCAGGACAAATACTTCTGTTCACGGCCGTCTGCAGTTGGCTATAATGCAGCAGGTTCGGCCGGAAGCAACAAGGGACCTTCCAATCCTGACTACCTGGCACAAGTCCAGGCACGGATCGATACATTCCTTGTTCACAACCCCGGCATCGACAAATCACAGATCCTGGCCGAGTTGGTGACTGCTTCCGGAAGTGGGCTGGATCCCCACATTTCTCCTGCATCAGCGCAGATTCAGGTAAAGCGAATCGCCCATGTTCGTAACATCGATGAAAAACATCTACTTGAGTTGATCAGCAGGCATACTGAATCACCGCTGGCAGGTTTGTTGGGTACTTCTAAAGTCAATGTATTAAAATTAAATATTGCGCTGGATGCCATGGCGCATTGATATCAAAATTAAATCAAATGAAAACACAATTGCTATTCCTGGTCTTTATCTTGTTTTCAATCAGCGCGACTGCCCAAATCGATACTGCCAGGTCAAAGACCCCTTTTCAAGGATTAGATCAAACCTGGTACAACGGAGGGGACCGCAGGGATTCTTCGGTATTGACCGGCAAATATGTCACCTGGAACATCATGATGGATGCCAACTACACGTATGCATTTGCCAATCCCATCGACAATACGGTTGTCGGCTCAACGGCGTTGGCACGGGATAATGAGGTTCAAGTTGCGCTCGGCGTTATCGGTGGTGAATTCAATTACAAAGGAGCCCGAGGTAAAATGTTCGTACAAATGGGCACCAACTCGACGGTCATTCCGCGAGATGATTATAGCCCTTACCGCGGACAGTATCAACTTCCAAACGTATACCGTTATTTGGCAGAGGCTTATGGCGGATATCATTTTGACAAATGGAGAGGCATTAATGTTGATCTTGGAATGTTCGTTTCCTACATCGGTCTAAACTCTTATTATCAAGTGGAGAACTGGGAATATCAGGCTTCCTATACCTCAGACAATACACCCTGGTTCTTTAATGGTATGCGAATTCAGATTTTCCCCACGAAACATTTAAAAATAGAACCCTGGATTATTAATGGATGGCAGAGCTATGCAAAATATAACAGAATGCCCGGGCTGGGTGGAAATATTACCTGGATTCCAAATGACAACGTAAAAGTACTGACAAACGACTATTGGGGAACCGATGCTGCCGGCTTAACCCGCAGAACACGGGTACACTCTGACAATAGCGTGCTGGTCAGATATTTCAATAATCCGAAATCAAAGGGTATATCCAAGATGGCATTTTCCTTAACGGTGGACGTTGGCAGGGAAAAGGGCGATGGTGTGAATGGCTTCCATGGCGATGCGGTGAAAGGACCTGCACAGTTCTTTGTAAGCTCCATGTTTTATAACCGGGTATGGTTTAATCAAAACAAATTTGCATGGACAGTCGGAGGCGGCACGATCAACAATCCAGGACGCTATTTGGTCCTTTACCCGACCGGGGACGCGAGTCCGTTGCCGAACCCTAACAATCCTTCGGTAACGGAAGGCACGCATCCATTCGATACCAGTGCCGGCAGTCAGTTCAGAGGATGGGATGTTTCGACCAATTTTGATTGGATGCCCAATCAAAGTATAACCTGGCGCATTGAATACGTCCATCGTTATGCAAACGTTCCTTACTTTGCAGGTCATGGAGGAGTTACCTCCCCTACCGGCTATACCACGACGGCCCTCCCGCCCAGTTGGGTGCCAGACCTTGTCAATTCGGAAGACAGAATTATTTTTGCCATGTTGTTTAGGATGTAAATATGAGTGGAGTTGACCATAATCTTAAGAACTTTGAAGGTGTGCCTTTTGTAACCTGAAATGCTCTCGGAAAAAGACAAATCTGTCCAACACTTTCTCAACCTGATCAAGAAGTCGGGACGAGGGAAGTTTAAGATCTATGTAGGCATGAGTGCTGGCGTGGGCAAGACCTTCCGCATGCTGCAGGAAGCGCACAGCCTGCTGAAGAATGGCGTGGACGTAAGGATCGGCTATATCGAAACACACAATCGGAAAGAAACCCACGAATTAATTGAAGGCCTCCCGCTTATCCCTCGGCGAACCCTTTTTTACAAGGGAAAGGAGTTGGAGGAAATGGATCTGCAAGCTGTGATCAATGCGCATCCTGAAGTAGCCATTGTCGATGAGCTCGCGCACACCAACATAGAAGGCAGCAAGAACGAAAAGCGATGGCAGGACGTCGTGGATATACTCAATGCCGGTATCAACGTCATCACCGCGATGAACATCCAGCATATCGAAAGCCTTAATGAGGAGATCGAAAAGATCACGGGCATCGAGATCCGCGAACGTGTTCCCGACAAAGTCTTGCAGATGGCCGATGAGGTAGTAAACATCGACCTCACTGCCGATGAGTTGATCACCCGGCTAAAGGAAGGAAAGATCTATGATCAATCTAAAATCGAGATAGCGCTAAGGAATTTTTTTCAACCTGATAAGATCCTGCAGCTGCGCGAACTGGCGCTTAAAGAGGTCGCTACCCAGGTCGAGCGGAAGATCGAGTCGGAAGTTCCACAGGGTACGAAACTCAAACCCGAGCGTTTTCTCGCCTGCATCAGCTCGAACGCGGAAAATGCAGCCAAGATCATCCGCAAAACCGCTCGCCTTGCACAATACTACAATTCGAAGTGGTTTGTCCTTTATGTACAAACCCGCTGGGAAGACCCGGACAAAATAAATCTCGCCAAACAACGACACTTGATCAACAATTTCAAGCTAGCTACCGAACTGGGGGCCGAGGTCGTACGCATCAAGAGCAATAAAATTGTCGCCGGCATCCTGGAGGCAGCCGAACAGCACCAGGTTACCACCATCTGCATTGGAAAGCCGAATGTCAACATCTTGCGGGTTATCATGAGCACTAATCTCTTTAACCGGTTATTGAACAAATTATCGTCGTCGGACATCGATGTAGTCATCCTATCATGATCAAGATACCCATCAAATCGAAACTGGCATTGGGCCTGGCCTTCCTGTTCGGAATAGCCGTCCTCGTGGGAGCCCTGGGCGCCTATTATCTCTACGCATTGTCCCGCGACGCGAAGGCAATCCTTACCGACAACTATGAAAGCATCGAGTACATGCAGAATATTTCCCGGGCCCTGGATCAAAACAATTTCGGGGCGATCGAAAAGAACCTGAAAGGCCAGGAAAACAACGTTACCGAACCGGGAGAGCCAGAACTTACGGCGGAATTGAGGACCCATTTTGAGAGGTTTAGAAACAACCCGTCCGATTCAATCCCACTCCAATCTATCCGGTCGACGTTGTATGAGATTACGCGCGTCAACATGGAAGCCATCTTCCACAAGAATAGTGTTGCCCAGGAAACCGCAGACAAGGCGCTCCTGTATATCGGAATTATCGGATCCATTTGCTTTATCATCACCTTTGCGTTCATCGTTAACTTCCCGGGATACATCGCCAATCCTATCAAGCATCTTACCGTTGGCATCCAGGAGATCTCAAACAAGAATTACGACGAACGCCTGCATTTTGAGTCCGGTGACGAGTTCGGAGAATTGGCGGAAGCCTTTAACAGCATGGCGCAAAAGCTGGATGAATACGAGCACAGCAACCTGGCCCAGATCCTGTTTGAAAAAAGACGGATCGAGACAATCATCAACAAAATGAACGACCCTATCATCGGGTTAGATGAAAAGAAGAAGATCTTGTTTGCCAACAGCGAAGCAATCAAGATTCTTGGGATGGAACCGAAGGACCTGGTGGGCACCTATGCTCCCGATGTGGCGGTCCGAAATGACCTGCTTCGCACCTTGATCAAAGATATCATGGAGGGAAAAGTTTTTCAAGCCGATGAAGAACAACCCTATTTGAAGATCTTCAGCGACGGTAAGGAGTCGTACTTCACCAAAGAAACCCTGAGAATCACAACGGTACCTACCGGTGAGAAAAAGGGCGTCTCTATCGGATACGTGATCATCCTTAATAACGTTACCGAATTCAAGGAGCTGGATCTTGCCAAGACGAATTTTATTGCAACGGTTTCTCACGAACTGAAGACACCGATCGCGTCAATACAGATGTGTTCCCAGCTTTTAGAGGACGACCGGATCGGGACGCTCAACGAAGAACAAAAGAAGATCGTGGAAACAGTCAACGAAGAAACAAATCGCCTCCTGAAGATTACCGGAGAACTCCTCGATCTCGCGCAGGTTGAAAGCGGAACGATCCAGATGCAGTACCAAAGCATCCAGCCAAAACAAATCGTCGAGTACGCCTACCGGGCACTTAAGTTTCAAGCGGACCAAAAACAGATCAGCATCGACGTTCATTGCCCGGAAGATCTTCCCCCGATCAAGGCAGACCTGGAGAAAACATCGTGGGTGTTGGTCAATTTCCTATCCAACGCCATTCACTACAGCCCGGAGAAATCGAACGTAATTCTCCAGGCCCGCCGCGACAACGGCCATATCGTATTCTCTGTCCAGGATTTTGGAAAAGGAATAAGCGCCAAGCACCGCGATCATGTTTTTGATAAGTTTTATAAAGTCCCGGAAAGCGACCCTTCACGATCGGGAACCGGACTGGGGCTTGCCATTTCAAAAGATTTCATCACAACCCAGGGAGGCCGCGTGTGGGTGGAGAGCGAGATTGGGAAAGGTAGTACGTTTAATTTTGAGCTGACAACCAACTAGTTTAGTCATTGGTCATTGGTCATTGGGGGATGCTGTTACTTCGGCAAAATGGTTTATGGACCAGGGACTAAGGACTAGGGACTCAATACATTTGCTCTATTAATTACACCAAATCCTTGTTTCGGTATCTATTCGGTTCTACCTTTTATTTCACAATTTATAACCTGGTGTTATGACTAAATCTATGCCGTTTCAGCAACTCGTGACCTCCTCCCTTTTTATTTGTATCGTTGCAATGACACATCATGCAATCGCACAAAAGGCGGAGTTACAACAACTTAAGCAATTAAAATACCGCCACATCGGCCCCGTGGGCAATCGTGTCATTTCCATTGCGGGAGTCGCGGGTGACCCCCTGGTGTATTTTGCCGGAGCCGCTTCCGGGGGAATTTGGAAAACGGTAGATGGCGGCACAACATGGAAGCCCGTGCTGGATGATAAACCAGTTCACTCGATCGGGTCCCTTGCGATTGCCCCGTCCGATCCGCAAATTGTTTGGGCAGGAACGGGTGAACCTCATATACGATCCAATGTTTCGATTGGAGACGGCGTATGGAAGTCGACCGACGGCGGGAC
>JBGPGZ010000220.1:0-7061 GCA_041484175.1 Cyclobacteriaceae bacterium
GTCACCTCCTCACTTCTTACTCCTTACTCCTTACTTCTTATCGATTGGCCTACTGAATACTGATCTACTGAATACCGACCTACTGAATACCGACCTACTGAATACCGACCTACCGACTACCGACCTACCGATTACCGACTAAACCCTTTCTTCCACTTTATTCATCACCTTGGTTTGCACCTGGATAGACTCATGGTGCACCAGTCGCAACAAATCGCGTGTAAAGCCTTCGTCGAGACCCATGGCCTTCCCCATGGCTACCCGTGTGTGAACAACTTCTTCCCAGCGATTTACCTGCAAAATGGTGACGTTGTTTTCTTTCTTGTACTGGCCAATTTTTTCAGAGATTTTCATTCGCGATGCCATCTTTTGCATGATTTCATCATCGAGGTGGTCAATTTGCTCACGCAGTACGCTGAGTGTGTCTTTGAAAACCTTATTGTCGGAAGTTACAGTGCGCACAACAAGCCCTTCAATAATTTTACCCAGGACCGCAGGGGTTACCTGCTGCTTTGCATCGCTCCAGGCAGCATCGGGATTGATGTGGCTTTCGATCATGAGCCCGGCCATGTCAAGGTCAAGTGCCTTCTGGGCAATGAGGGCGATCAGGTCGCGGTTGCCGGCGATGTGGCTGGGGTCACAAATGATCTCGAGTTCAGGGATCCGGGTCTTTAGTTCAATAGCCATGTCCCACATTGGCGCATTGCGAAAGGGGCCCTTTTCAAAAGATGAAAAACCGCGGTGGATGGCAACCATTTTGGTAATGCCTGCGCGATTGAGCCGTTCCAGTGCCCCGATCCATAATTCCAGATCGGGGTTTACCGGATTTTTAACCATGACCGGGATATCAACGCCTTTCAGCGCATCCGCCACCTCCTGTACAGAAAAAGGATTCACGGTTGTACGGGCTCCTACCCACAGGATATCTACGCCTGCTTTCAAACAGGCCTCTACGTGAGCTGCCGTGGCCACTTCGGTCGTAACCGGTAAGCCTGTTTCCTTCTTTGCCTGAATGAGCCATTTCAAACCAATATCGCCGGCCCCTTCATATTGGCCGGGCCGCGTACGGGGTTTCCAAATTCCTGCCCGCAAGGCATGTACTTTCCCGGTCGCTGCAATTTGCTTGGCCGTTTCCACCATCTGACTTTCCGTTTCTGCGCTGCACGGACCACTGATAATAAATGGTCGTTTTACTTTCATCCAAGTCGACATTGGTTGAAGGTCTAATCCTTTCTTACTCATGGTATCCAGGTTTTATGTTTCAATTTTTGTTTTTCAATGGGTCCTCGTCTAAGATACTTCTTCTTGTGTTGATTCTTTCTTTAAGTTCTTCAGTTCAATTCCTTCCAATACGCGTCTGATCTCATTGGCACGCGACAATATCCGATGCAGTTCTTTTGTGTCGCGCTTCATTAAATGATAATGAAATTTCTGTAGATGCATAATGTACTCAAGCAATGCCTGGCTCAGGTATTCAATATTCTGTTCAAAGATAGGCGCCCAGGTATCGGGTGAGCTCTTTGCTAACCGGACGGTCGAAGCAAAACCGGTGCTTGCAAGGTCAAAAATATTCTTCTCATCCTTTTCAATATCCAATACCGTCTGTCCCAGCAGAAATGAGCTCACGTGAGAAAGGTGTGAAACATAAGCCACGTGCCGGTCGTGCTCATCCGCATCCATGAAGATGGTTTTGACTCCGATTGCATTGAACACCAAAGTCGCTTTGCTAAGCGCCAAATCAGAGGATTTCTCTTTGTCGCAGACGATATTGGTCTTGCCCTTGAACAAGCCTGCAAGTGCAGCCTCGGGACCGGAATTCTCGGTGCCTGCCAGTGGGTGGGCCGCAACGAACTGTTCACGCTTAGGATGGTTGACAACTGCCTTGCAAATCTGGCCTTTGGTAGACCCCACATCAATAACCACTGCATTCTTATTGACCACGTCCAGGATCGAAGGCAGGAGGGCGCATATCGCACTTACTGGAATAGCGAGGATGATTATGTCTGAAGAAGACAAGGCTTTATCCTCAGATTCAATCTTATCCACCAATCCAAGTTCCACCGCCTTGCCCGCGTGTTGCAAATTCAAATCCACGCCCACCAATTCAGAGGCAGTCCCCCTGTTGCGCAAATCCATGGCGATCGAACCTCCAATCAAACCAATGCCAATCACGGTTACTTTCATTGTGAGACGGGGGATTTCAGAGGTGAAACGTGAGATTCCAAAGCAGCGGCTTTCACCGTAAATTCCTTTATTCTTCGCAAGGCTTCCTCCAATTTTTCAACCGGACAGCACAATGAAATTCTGATAAATCTTTTTCCGGCTTCTCCAAAAATAAAGCCGGGTGTGATGAATACCTTGGTTCCATACAATATCTTGTCTATCCATTTTTCAACATCGCCTGCTTCTTCCGGGGCCTTTGCCCAAACAAATAATCCTGATTGATTGGCTGAATAGGTGCAGCCCAATGCCGTCAAGATCCGGCAGGCAACTTCCTTTCTTGTCCTGTACGTCATGGATAATGCATCAAACCAATCTTTTCCATTTTGAAGCGCCTCGACGGCGGCGTGCTGCAGGCCAAGAAACATACCCGAGTCCATGTTGCTCTTTACCTTCAATATTGCATCGATGTATTCTTTCCTTCCAGCTACCCAGCCAATCCGCCACCCGGCCATGTTGTGCGATTTGCTCAACGAATTTAACTCAAGCGCAACCTCCTCTGCCCCTTTCATCGAGAGAATACTCAGCGGCGCTTCATTCAGAATCAGGCTGTATGGATTGTCATTCACAATGAGGAAATGATGCTTCCTCGCCAAATCCACCAATCCTTGCAATTCTTCGCGTGAAGCAACACGGCCAGTAGGCATGTGTGGAAAATTGACCCATAATACCTTTACCCGGGTTAAATCTTTTTTCTGGAGTGCCTCCAGGTCCACGCCCCAGTCCAGACCTTCCTTCATTTCGTACGTACTGATCTTCGCTCCGACCAATGTTGAAACCGAAGCGTAGGTCGGATAACCAGGGTCCGGGATCAAAACTTCATCACCCTCATTGACAAACGCCATGGAAATGTGCATGATACCTTCCTTGGAACCCATCAAGGGCAGGATGCAGTTTTCCGTATCCAATGAAACATGGTATACCCGACTATAAAAATCAGCAATTGCTTTGCGGAGAGCGGGAATTCCCTTGTAATTCTGGTAGCCATGGTTAGCCGGATTCCTCGCAGAAGTCATTAGCGCCTCGATCGTTGCTGAGGACGGCGCCAAATCAGGACTTCCAATCCCCAGGTTGATTACTTTCAACTCCGGCGTATCGAGACTGCGTACTTCAACAAGCTTCCTGGAGAAGTAATACTCTTCCACGTTGGCTATTCTCTTTGCTGTCTTTACTAATTCCATTACACTTAACTTTTGTTTTCTGGATTCTTCTCCCCCGGTTGCGGTAAAGTGTCTATCTATATTCAATTTTTGCCTTTTTGTATTCTCCCAATACGGTCAGGTTCCTCACCTGCCGCAGTACCTGGTGAACAGCAGCATCGTAGTCTTTTCTTCTTTTCCATTCCACGTCTACATGAATCGAGTACTCACTGGGTTTACCAATAATTGGAATTGACTGGATCTTCGTCAGGTTGATCTCATTTTCCTTGAATGTCATTAACGCATCGGCGAGGCTGCCCACTTCGTTGGCCACTTCAAAGCACATCGAGGCCTTGTTTGTTTCGTCGGTTGGTTTGAATTTTTTTGAAAGGATCAAAAACCGGGTGAAGTTCTTTTTATGGGTTTCGATTCCCTTTTCAAGAATCCGCAGGCCAAATTTTTTCGCAGCCTGCTCGTTGGCAATGGCCGCTGTATCTTTCAGCTTCCTGTCTTTTATCTTCTTTGCGGACAACGCGGTGTCATCACTTTCCTTGATTTCAACACCGTTCAGCCGGTGCAAATATTCCGAACATTGCCGAATGGCCATCGGGTGTGATTCTATGCTCTTGATATCCTCCCACTTTACTCCAGGCAGCGTTAGCAGATGAAGGTGGATAGGCAAGTACACTTCGCCGACAATTGAAAAATGATAATCCTGGAGAAGAAAGTAGTTCGGGAGAATGCATCCAGCGATCGAATTTTCAATCGCCATCACGGCAAAATCAGACTTGCCTTGCTTGAGTGTTTCACACAGTGTATAGAATGACAGGCATTCAATCGTCTCCATGGGTTCATCAAAATACGTAAGGGCAGCAACTTCATGGAAGCTGGTGGCAATTCCCTGAATGGCAACCCTGATTTTTTTCTTTTTGTTCATTTTAGTTTTTTGTTTCCTTTGAGCCCCCGATGGGGAGGCTCCAAAAGTGAATTCAAAAGAAAAGTCCCGGCTTTTACCAGGACTTTTCTGAGTTTGTTGTTTATTTTTCAATCAACAAAAGGCTCGTCCAAGTCCTGCCGGGCATCCAAAAAAGTAGTAAAAATAAAAGCCTTTGTTGATCATGATTGCTTGTTCGAAGCCCTAAGAAAGATGAAAATTTTCTTTTGCGCAACTAATGAGTCATTATTTCGCAAAATTTCAGGCAACCACTAACTACTGTTAGTTGATTGGACACTTCTTTCAGGCTGGTACCTCCTTGAACTTGATTGGAGAGATTGGGGGTGATTGTCAAACAGATTATCTTTACTTCAAGCGAATGGCCCGCAGACATGCTGGGAAACAGTCATTTCGTTGAGTTCTTGTTCTTTTTGGAACTAAACTATTGACCCATGAAATACTACAGCCAATTACTCTTCATCGGCCTCTTTATACTGGCGGCATGTGGAAAAGCCAGTGAGCACGCAAATCACGATGAGGATGACGCGACAACGGATGATAGTCCGAACAGGGCTCTCTACGACCAGGTCATGGACATCCATAATGAAGTAATGCCAAAAAAAGAAGATCTCTACAAACTCAAGAAGGAACTCGAGGAAAAGATCGCGAAAACGCCCTCCCTGGCGGCCGGGAAAAAGCAGGAACTTGAAAAAATCATTGCTTCTCTTGACTCGGCTGACAATGCCATGATGGACTGGATGCACAATTTCGATCCTCTGCCCGACTCGGTGGACGAGGAAAAGGCCCGAGAATATCTCGAAACCGAAATGGAGCGGATCAAAAAAGTAAGGGACCTGACCAACGAGGCAATCGAGAAAGCTAAGTCGGTGATCAGTAATCAGTAATCGCTAATCGGTCTCAAGTTCTCAAGTCTCGGGTGTCAAGTCTCAGGTTCCACAAATTACCAATCACCAATGACGATGCCCACTGATTTCCGACCTACCGAATACCGATTACCGACCTACCGATCACCGATCACCCGTTGTCTTTTCACAACCTTGTGATGGGGCAATTCCATCTTTGCACCCTTTGACTTCTCTCCGGCCAGGCGAAGATTGTAGCTTATCACCTTCCAATAGTCAGCGCCGTATTCAACAAAAATTTCGGATCCCGCAGGAATATCCCGGGTGGCCGTAATAAAACACCGCTTTTTGTCGACGATATAGTCGGAATTACTTCGCAGCCCTTCGCACCGGGTAATCCCTTTGGCGTCATTGGCATATCGCGCCAGGGCCTTTTCATGATTCCAGGCGTCAATTACGTGTTTCCTGTTAATGTAAAACACATACCCGTTTCTGTCATCCGGCATGTTGCCTACTTCTCTCCAGGAAAGGACCTCTCCCTTGTACTCCACAATGCGTGTGCCCTTGGGAATAAAAACCTTTGTGAACAAGCCTTTTCCTGCGCCCGGCAGGGTTGACTTTTTGATGCAGAGGTGTTTTTCTTGGTAGGCCATGGGATAACGGCCGCGAAGATGCGAAAAAGTCAACAGTCAACAGCCACCGTCGGCCATTTTTTGACTTTCCACTGCTGATACGGCAAACAAACGGGCCGTGGGCAACATCAATTGACTTTTGGCTTTCTTAGGTATACGTTCCCGTATTTGGATTCAAAACTGTAGCGCGGACCGGAACCCGGTTTGGCGGAGACATAGGTGTGAAAATCCTTTTCCTGAATATTGTCCCCTGAAAACGTTACTTCCAGATTGGTGTAGATTTGCCCATAATTGGTTTCTGCAATTAATTCACCCGTTGCCCGTTCGATGAGGGCGGCATCGACCCCACCATAGGTGGCTTCTACCGTAAGCGGCCCCGTGAAATCCCTGATTTCCACCATGCCGTAAACTGATTCCACATGGGTTTCCACATTGCGGGGAACTTTTATTTCCAACAGGATATCCATGTCCACACCGGTCGACATCATATTATAGTCCTTACCGTTCTGATCGGCGTACTTTTTGTACTCAGCCTTGTCTTTAAAAACTGTCTTCTGCCCGTCCCGTACAATGGTGATGCGTTGCGGAAGGTTTTTCAAATTGTGAATTTCGTTCTTCACGGATACGGTATTGTTTGTGGTAGAGGTTTGCAGTTCAAACGCGTCATCGTTTTCGCCGCTATTAATACTCACGCTGCCCTGCACCAAAACTTCATTCTTGTCCCACGTGCTGACCCTGATCAGTTCGGGGTAATCAAAGTGCAAATCAATCTTCTGACCCCCCTGCACAGGAATCGATTTATTAATGGGTGTTTGCGCCCATAAATTCAATCCCGTAAAAAGGACAGGTAATAATATTCTTGTTCTCATGACGAATGGGGTTGGAGTTTGTTGTTTGTGCCCTTGGCCTCTGCCCGGTGGCGGATGGAGCGGCAAGAACCCCAAAATCTATTTTTTATTTTTTTCTGAGATAAACGTTGTTGTGTGTTGAGGATAAGGTAACATCCAGTCCCCCGCCGTTGATCTTGCCCGTAACATTGTCGCTATACTTGACCATGTTGCCGGATCGCTCGATCTCAATCTTGAAACCAGGATCGACAAAGATCTCCCCATAGACAGTTCCCAGCTTCAAGTTAGCCTTCGTTGCCAGCGGCAAAGATACATCGACATGACCATGGACTGAGACGATGGAGATAGGGTTCTTCATAATTGCCCCAAAGGATGCTTCGATTTCTCCGTGAACGGTTTTGATGGTCATCGGGCCCGTGACATTA
>JBGPGZ010000221.1:0-6997 GCA_041484175.1 Cyclobacteriaceae bacterium
CAAGTCATCGGAACATAAAGCGTGGCAAAACGGTTTGCCTTCGTAACCGCATCTACCAATGACTAATGACCAATGACTAATGGCCAATGGCTAATGACCAATGACTGCTCCCATCGATCAATTATCAACCGGCTTAAGCTGGCCGCGAACCAACTTATTGTAATCCTGGCAAGAAAGAAATCCGTGCTTGTTACAATAGGGGCATGTCTTATAGGATTCATTGAAATATCCTTTTTTAATAACGACCGTCGTCCCATTGCAGACAGGACAAATGACCTTGCCGGAAGGGCCACAGTCAATATCATAATCGCGCGACAAAACTTCGGTCGCCTGCTTGGTTTGCACTTCACGCTCCCTTAATAATTCAACTTCAGCCTTTGTGCGCCATTCAACGGCGGCTTCAGAAAATTGACCAGACGTTCCCTTCAGTTGCACGTATTTGTTGAGCCAATCTATACTTTGCTTGTAATTGCCCATGTGGAAAGAATTCTTGCCGAAATAGTAGGTGAAATCAGAGGGAATGCTTTTGAGGTTTTTCAAGACAAACCTGAATTTAGCATCTGCTTCTTCATAATCCCCGCGGTCACTGAGCAAGATGGCTGAATCCAACTGGGAAGTAATCTGGCGTTGCTTGAGAGAAGCCTTTTGCAAGGCTATTTCAGCCAGTCGATCTTGTTCTGTTTGCTGAGCGTATCCATCCGTAGAACATGCAAGTGCCAATAGGAGGGCAAAGAAAATGAAAGTATGATAACGCACTTGTAAACTGTTAAACTTTTAGCACTAAATCCGTTGGTTTCATGCCGAGCCACTCGAGCGCGGCGTTGCAAAATAGGTCTTCTTTTTCTTTTTCACTCAACTTCATATCCTCAATAAATTTTCCAACCGTCAAATCACCCAGGGGGAAAGGATAATCCGAACCCATGGTGATCCTGGTTGATCCCTGCAATTTCAGCACGTATTCGAGCATGAGGGGATCATGCGTTATGCTGTCCACCCAAAACTTGCCAAGATAGCTCCTGGGGTTAACCGCATTGTCGATGGCGACCAGGTCCGGGCGGCATTCAAATCCATGTTCAATCCTCCCCAGGGTTGCCATAAACGATCCTCCCGCGTGCGCGAAATTTACGCGCAATTTGGGAAGGCGCTCAAAAATCCCGCCAAAGATCATCGAGCATACAGCGCGCGATGTTTCTGCCGGCATCCCCACCAGCCAGGGCAGCCAATAACGTTGCATCTTCTGTTCGCCCATCATGTTCCAGGGGTGAACGAGAATCGCAAGGCCTAATTTTTCACATGCCTCGAAAATAGGGTAGAATCGTTCTTCATTCAGGTTCTCATCGTTGATGTTCGACCCGATTTGGATTCCTCTCAAACCGATCTTCTTGCACCGCTCCAACTCCTTAATTGCCAGTTCCGCATCCTGCATGGGAACGGTGCCGAGTCCAACATAATGCTTGGGATACTTGTCTGTCACCCCTGCAATGTGGTCATTGAGGAACTTGGAAAGTTCAAGGCAATCCAGCGGCTGGGCCCAATATGAAAACATCACCGGTATCGTACAGATTACCTGCACCTGCGTCTCGAACGGGATATATTCCTTGATCCGGAGTTCGGCGTTCCAGCAATTTTCCTTGATCTCACGGAAAAACTGGTTGCCTCGCATCATCTTTGCGAAGCCTTTTTTGTGATGCTGGAGGTAAATGAAATCGCCATAACCAAACTTATCGCTCCAATTGGGCATTTTCTTGGGGAGGATATGGGTATGACTGTCTATTCTGAGCATGGATGCGATCGGATCGGAGTTTTAAAAGCAAGCAATTCCGAAATATCGAGATTTTTGAGTGCGCGGCAAAGTACACCGATTAGCCGGGAATCAGATGATGCACTTGTGCGTGATAGAGAAGCATGATCGTCTTGCCATCCTTTATCTCCCCGGTGGAGATCATAGCGAGAGCGTCCTTAAAGGACATTTCCAGGACTTCAATATCTTCTCCTTCGAGACCCCCTCCATCACTTACTTTTTCATCCTGGGAGTACTCCGCAACAAAAAAATAGAGTAATTCAGTTACCGAGCCCGGCGACATATAAGCCTCTCCGATTTTCCTTGGCGCTGTGATCTGGTAACCTGTTTCCTCCTCAGTTTCCCGCTTGACGGCAACCTCCGGATTATCCTGATCCAACAATCCGGCACATGCCTCGATCATCATTCCATCCGGGTTTCCATTGATAAAAGTCGGAAGCCTGAATTGGCGTGTGAGGATGACGGATTTCTTTTCGCGGTTGTAGAGCAGGACTACCGCTCCGTTCCCCCGATCATAGGCTTCCCGGCTTTGCGTTTTCCAGGTGCCGTTTCTTTTTTGATACTCGAACGTTATTTTCTTGAGCGTGTACCAATTGTTAGAAAGAATTTCTTCTTTTTGAATCTTTACTCGATTAGCCATAAGCGCGCGATGTTACAAACTCCAGGGAGCACGGTACGTTCGCTTCACAAACGCATTGGCTTCATCAAAATTGGCAATCTTCATGTTCCTGGCATCCCATAAAAGTTTTTTGCGGCCGGGGTAAAGAGTCCGGCCGTCGGTGGATGTCTTCTTGATATTGTAACTGCGGATTGCCAGGTTACCCATGATCACACTTTCTGTTAAAGGTCCTGCATAATCAAACGGCGAGCTGAGTTCGGCTTTGCCAAAACCCTTCAGGCAGGCATTGATCCATTGCACATAGTGCCCTTCCGGAACACGCGGAAGGCGGGGAGCGGGAAAAGCAACTTCCTTCATTCTGGAACTTGGGAGCAACACAGGAGGGATTGAATAATTGCCCATCATTTTTCCTTTCGCACCCTCGAAAATCACGCCTCCGTTTTCATCACCCATCGCTTCATCCGGCAGAAGTTCCTCGGGGCGTTCAGGTAATAGCCCGCCATCCATCCAGGTAACTTTGATAATTCCTGTGCCGTCTTTTCTGGGATACTTTAAATGAATAATGGAAGAAGCCGGACAGCTTTCAGTGTAGTTGGCCTCTTGAAAGAACCCTTCCCAGGAGGTGGAGGTGCTGCATTCGACTTCAGATGGAGACTCAACAGGCAAAATCCGGAATACGGAATCGAGAATATGACAGCCCATGTCCCCCAGGGCGCCCGTGCCGAATTCCCACCAGCCGCGCCAGTTAAAAGGATGGTAAGCCGGATTATATTCTATTTGTCTGGCAGGGCCAAGCCAAAGATCCCAGTCGAGTTCTTTTGGAATATCAAATTTACCGGTCGGTGTGGGAATCCCCTGCGGCCACACTGGCCTGTTCGTCCACGCAACAACGCTGGTTACATCGCCGATCAGTCCGGCCTCATACCATTCCTTCATTACCCGCACATGGTCAGAGGAACCAAACTGATTGCCCATTTGCGTCACTACTTTATATTTCCGGGCGGCTTCCGTCAGTGACCGCGCTTCATGAATGCTGTACGTCAAAGGCTTTTGACAGTACACGTGTTTTTTGCGCTCGATCGCTGCCAGTGCTGCGACAGCATGCGTGTGGTCTGGAGTTGAGATTGTAACTGCATCAATGTTCTTGTGCTCCTTTTCGAGCATGACACGGAAGTCCTTGTAGTACCTGGCATCCGGAAAATTCTTCTTTGAATCCACCGCCATTCGGTCGTCGACATCGCACAGGAATGCAATCCTGGCATTGGGACTCCGGGCACTTTCAACCAGGTCCTCAGTTCCCTTTCCTCCAACACCAATTCCCGCGATGTAAAGTGTGTCACTTGGTGCAACATAACCCTTGCCGAGGACAAACCGGGGGACAATCGTAAAGGCAGCAGCGGCAAGTCCGGCATTTTTTATAAAGGTCCTCCTTGACATGCCGTGCGCGGCCGGAGGGGTGATTCTCGTTAATGGCATACTTGGAAAATATTAGCGTCAAGCGTTAAACTTTCCACCCGTTTCGATAGTCCCGCTTTACGAAAGCGTTGGCCTCATCAAAATTGGTGATCTTCATATTGGGACCATCCCACAGGAGCTTGATGAATCGTCCAGGATAGTCAAATTGGTCGGGTCTTCCACCGACGCGGGGTTTTCGCAGGTCATAACTTCGAATGGCGAGATTTCCAATGAGAATTGATTCTGTAAGCGGGCCTGCGAGATCGAACGGAGAACTCACTTCCATCTTTCCATAACCAGCAAGACACGCCTCCACCCATTGTGCATAATGTCCGTCGGCACTGCCGGGTACCCGTTTTATTGTTTGAGGAATGGTTACTTCCTTGTTTTTACTCGTGGGAAGCAGGGAAGGTGACGCGCCATACGTGCTGCACATCATTTTTCCTTTTGTACCGATGAAGATCACACCATTACCGCCGTCGCCCATGCGTTCGTTGGGTCCTAATTCCTCGGGACGTTCGGGCTGAATACCCCCGTCCATCCAGTGCAGCTTTACCTTTGACTTCCCCTGTCTTTCCGGAAAGGTCATAATGATGTGCGAGGAAGGAGGGCAGCTCTCGGGAAAATAGCCGCGCTTGAACTCGTCAATGTAAACACTGCCGACACTGCACTCTACATCCAGCGGATAACCCAACCCTAATACCTTGAAAGGTGGCTCTACCAGATGACAAGCCATATCACCCAACGCTCCCGTTCCGTAGTCCCACCACCCACGCCAATTAAAGGGCACCAATTTTTCTACGTAGTCCTTGTATGGGGCGGTCCCCAGCCACAAGTCCCAATCCAATTCTTTAGGCACTTCTGCTTTCTGCGATGGCCATGGAATTCCTTGCGGCCATACGGGTCTGTTTGTCCACACATAAACCGTATGTACATCGCCGATCTGACCTGCAGTGTACCACTCTTGCAGTTGGCGGACGCCATCTCCGGAAGAGCCCTGGTTGCCCATTTGTGTCACCACTTTATATTTTCTGGCCGCCTCGGTCAGCATCCGCGCTTCATAGATATCATGGGTCAGGGGCTTTTGCACATACACGTGTTTTCCCAACTGCATTGCAGCCATTGCCTGCACTGCATGATTGTGATCGGGAGTGGAAACGGAGACTGCATCGATATGGTTTTGCTCTTTGTCGAGCATCACACGATAATCCTTGTAGTACTTCGCGTTGGGAAAATTCTTTATCGAAGTCGCGGCCCTGCGATCGTCGACATCACAGAGGTAACTAATCTGGGCTTTTCCGCTTTTCGCGAAGTTTGCAATATCACTTTCACCTTTTCCTCCCGCACCAATTCCGGCAACATACAGGGTGTCGCTGGGGGCAAGAAAACCTTTGCCACCGACAACAAAGCGAGGGACGATGGTGAATGCGGCGGCCAATCCGGTGTTCTTCAAAAAAGTTCTGCGTGTAAATGAATTTGAAGCAGGAGGATTTTGTTTTTTCATTGAAGTATTTTTGAAACTCACAGATTCCACCCGATTCGATAGTCTCTTTTTACAAATGCATTAGCCTCGTCAAAATTGGTGATCTTCATATTCTTGGCGTCCCAGAGAAGTTTCTTTCTGCCCGGGAAGTCGTCCTTCTTCCTGATGCTGTAACTTCTAATAGCAAGATTACCCATCAGTATGCTCTCGGTAAACGGCCCGGCGTAATCAAAGGGCGAGCTGGTTACAGCATTGCCATATCCCTTCAGACAAGCATTTACCCATTGTATGTAGTGGCCTTCCGGCACACGAGGCAGTTTTTGTGGTGGCAATGTTACCTCTTTCATCAGACGGGTTGGAAGCAGCCGGGGTTTTGCCCCGTAGCAGTCAGCCATCATTTTACCTTTCGTGCCTTCGAAGATGACGCCTCCATCCTCGTTGCCCATTGGCTCATCGGGCAGCAGTTCCTGAGGTCTTTGCGGCCGCAAACCACCGTCCATCCAGGAAAGTTGAATATCCGGCTTTCCATTTTTGCCGGGGTACTTGAAATGGACGATGGAGGAAACAGGGCAACTATCATCATAGGAGCTTTCCTGAAAGAAGCCAGACCAAACGGTACTTACGCTACATTCTACTTCAGAGGGATAATCGATGGGGAGCACGCGAAAAACGGGATCCATGATGTGGCATGCCATATCGCCTAACGCTCCGGTGCCAAAGTTCCACCACCCGCGCCAGTTAAATGGCAAGTAGGCTGGGTTATAGTCAATCAATTTTGAAGTGCCCAGCCACAGATCCCAATCAAGGTCTTTCGGAATATCAAATTTGCCCGTAGGGGTTGGAACACCCTGAGGCCAAACGGGGCGATTGGTCCAGCAGGTAACGCGATAAACATCTCCTAACAACCCGGCATCATACCATTCCTTCAACGTTCGCACATCACTTCCGGATCCGCCCTGATTGCCCATCTGTGTTACCACTTTGAATTTGCGAGCTGCTTCGGTAAGCATTCGCGCTTCGTAAATATCGTGTGTCAATGGCTTTTGAACGTACACGTGTTTCCCGCGCACGATCGCGGCCATGGCAGCCACCGCATGGGTGTGATCCGGTGTGGATACGGTGCATGCATCAACATGACTTTCTTTGTCCAGCATGACGCGGAAGTCACGGTAGTAGTTGGCATCCTTGAAGTTCTTTCTGGACTTTACTGCCTGTCTGTCGTCCACATCGCAGAATGCAACAATTTTTACGTGAGAACTCTTGGCCATTTCCGCCAGGTCATCTTCCCCTTTACCCCCCGCACCAATGCCCGCGATGTAGAGCGTGTCACTGGGTGCTACGAATCCTTTCCCGCCCAAAACAAACCGGGGTACGATCGCAAAAGCGGCCGCGGCAACACCTGCATTTTTCAAGAAGCTTCTTCTTGAAACACTCTCAGAAGAAGGTATGTTAACTTTTTTTCTTGGCATTTTTTCTTACAAATTGAAGTAACCAAATGAGAGAAGATCTAAGAATCAAATTTCACGCTTTCTGCTAAAGTCCGTTCATCGTATTTCAGACCAAATTGATCGAGTACGTCCTGAGGGACGCCATCCCATTGATTGGGACGGTTTCCCACATAGCCAAGGTCCTTCAAACC
>JBGPGZ010000222.1:0-6956 GCA_041484175.1 Cyclobacteriaceae bacterium
GTGTATTCGGACCTATTAATGCATTAATACCGCAGCCAATTTTTAATGCAGATCTTAGTATCCATTCAATGGATGCGAAATGCTTTGCAGCCTGAAGTGCAATTCTGTTTGCCCCAAAGGAATGATTTTCTCGTCTCAATCTTTTTACCAGATCGCCAGTATTAATATCCACCGGACAAGCTGATGCACAGAGACCATCAACTGCACAGGTATCCATCACTTCATACTTTGATTGCTTTAGGAGATTTCTATAATTAAAAGTATCCCCGGAATCTGAAAGTAGCTTTAATGCTCTTCGGATGACTATTCGCCTTCTGGGAGTCGATGTAATATCACGGCTTGGGCATTTGTGCTCGCAGTAACCACATTCAATACACTTGTCGACCTCATTTTCAACAGTTGGCAGCGCTTTCAGGTTTTTGATGTGAATCTCTTTATCATCATTAATGATGACTCCCGGGTTCAATAATTCATCCGGATCGAGGGCAAGCTTTATTCTTTTCATTATGGAATACGCTTCCCCACCCCATTCAGTTTCGACAAACGGAGCCATATTTCTGCCCGTGCCATGCTCAGCCTTTAAGCTCCCATCATACTTTTCAACAACTAATTTAACTACCTCACGCAGGAAGTTATCATATCGTTCTACTTCCTGGCTAAGCCCGAAAGACTGCGTAATAACAAAATGAATATTACCATCTTTTGCATGACCAAAAATGATTGCATTGTCATACCTAAACTTTTTGAAAAGAGACTGCAACTCAAGAATAGCGTCCCCTAATTTATCAACAGGGAAGACCAAGTCTTCCAGGATGACCGTGGTACCACTTGCTCTTACAGCACCTACTGCCGGGAAAAGTCCCTTTCTAACTTTCCATAAGAATTCCCGCTCTGCTGTATCGGTTGTAAAAATCGGGGGATTGTACAGGGAAAATTCTCCAGCCGAAATCAACAAGCGGCTAACTGCCATGTCAACTTCCTCCTTTGTGTCTCCCTGAAATTCTATCAATAAGGCCGCTGCATTTTCAGGCAGTGTTTTTACAATGGACGGCATTCCCTGCATGTTTTCTACAGCATGCAGGGAGGCGCTGTCCATGAGTTCAACCATGGCTGCGCCATGATTTGTCAACGGCACGATCGCTCTACAGGCAGCATAAATATTATGAAAGTATAAGAGCGCCGTTGACTTGAAAGGATAATCCGGCACTGTTTTCAAGACTGCTTCAGAAATAAATGCTAGGGTACCTTCTGCACCGATCAACAAATGGGCAAGAATATCCAGGGGATGTTCGAAATCCACAAACGCATTCAAAGAATATCCAACCGTATTTTTAGCCTGATATTTATATCGTATCCTTGAAAACAGTATTTTGTTTGAAATTATTTCATTTCGGATTTCATGAAGAGTATTGTACAGTTCACGACATTCGTTTTCAAACCTGGGATAATCTTCTCCGCTTCCCGTATCAAATACTTTTCCACTGGGTAACACAAAGCGAATACATTTTGTTGTGTGGTATGAGTTAAGTTTGACTCCACAGCACATTCCGCTCGCGTTGTTCGACAAAATACCTCCCATCATGGCTGCATTGATGCTTGAAGGATCGGGGCCAATCTTTCTCTTATATTTTTTCAGATGGGCATTCACCGTGGCGCCTGTGATGCCGGGTTGAACCCGAACTACATCTCCACCTTCTTCAACTTTTATTTTATTCCAAAACTGACTCAAATCAACCAGGATTCCATCTGTAATGGATTGACCTGAAAGGCTTGTGCCTCCTGTTCGAAATACCAACGGAATTTTGTGTTGATGCGAAAATCTAAAAAGAGACTGAATCTCTGATTCATTAACAGGCTGTACAACCGCTTTCGGGATGAGTTGGTAAAAACCAGCATCGGATGCAAAAGAGACAACATCAATATAGCGTGCTCGAATCCGATTCTCAGGTAATATTTGTTTTAACTCCGCTAGCATTTTAGCACCTGTACAAATTAAGTTGTGCTATTTAACTTTCTTCATAAATATCCCTCCCTCAAACTGATCGAGTTGAAAACCGGAAACTTTACCTGCGTCATCAGTCTTAAAGTGAACGTTAAGGAACATCCCTTTCATATAGAAGTCTTGCTCTGTCGATGCATCCAGTGGAATTTTGGTTTTGCCCGACGTGGCGATAAGTTTTCCTTTTTCATTGGATAAGTACACCGTATCTTTTTCGAACTGGTAGGCGCCGGAATACTTATTTAGAACTGCAGGAGCGAGAAGTAAAGAAGGTCTTTCAAATACATACTGCAAGCCCCTGGCAAATCCTTCGGGCTTCGTGCCGGCATGTCCTGTGTTCTTCATCACGAGGGTTTCGAACTCCAGGCCTTTGACTTTTTTCGCTTTTAGACCCTCCGCGAATTGTTGAAATTCGGCTACGTTACCCTCCAGTTCCCCTATTCCCATAAAAAGCCGGACCGGCGTGGCGGAACCGTTCTCTGCATATTTTTTTTCATAGGTGCTGAGGATCCCGTTATCCCATCCCAGCGAAGGGCTGGTAAGCACATACCGGTGGAATAATGAAGGATCATTAAAAAGTGTATATAAGGTAAATAGTCCGCCGAAGGAGCTTCCGATCAGCGTGCGATCATCGCTTGTCCTGTACGTTGAGTTTATAAATGGGATGAGTTCCTTTTTTATAAATTCCAGAAATTTCGGACCGCCGCCCGAGTTCGGCATTTGCGCTATATGCGTCGGTGAAAAATCCCTGCCCCTGAGCGATCCGGCATCGGGATCCTTTCCTCCCCAGGTGATACCGACAATAATGAACTCCGGCAGAAAGCCATCGTAATACTGACCTCCGTAAACACCGGTAAAGAAAGGGAAATCAAATTGCGCGTCGAGTAAATACACAACGGGATAGGCTTTCTCAGTATCCTTCAGATAGCTATTAGGCAGATGAACAAAAAGCTGGTACTCCTGGCTCACCACAGAAGAAGTCAACTTCAATAGCTGTGTATTCGGGATCTCGACTTTGGCAGGCGGCGTGTTTGATTGAGCACGAACGTTATGTGCGGACATGGCGAGCAGGACAATGAGAAGTGACGCGAGGAGTTGTTGTTTCATAGTATCAGTATTGCTTGTATTTAGACGACAGATGATCATTGTAGGTTGCTTATAAGATACTAAAACATCCGATGTGTATTGTTCGATGAACCACCAGCGGGCTCCCCCTCCACGTCTCAAAGATTAATGCTCAAAAACAATCGGTCATTCTTCCCTCAATACATCTATGGGGTTTTTCCGGGAAGCGCGAATTGTACGGTAGCTCGTGGTTAACCAGGAGACAAATAAGGCCGCGGCTCCGGCACATCCAAAGATCCACCACGAGACAGGAGCATGATAGGCGTAGTTTTCATTCCAGCGATCAAGCAAATACCAGGCAACAGGAATGGCGATGACAACAGAAGAAACGACCCACAGCGTGAAGTCGCGATTGAGCAACAGGACGATGTCAAGGGATGCCGCGCCGATTACTTTTCGGATGCCGATCTCTCTGACGCGCTGTTCAATGGTGATGGATGCAAGCCCGTATAAACCCAGCATGGCAATGATCAGCGTGAGCACCATGAAATAATTGGAAATACGGGCCATGGCGATTTCCTGTTTATAGGCCTGATTGTATGTCTGATCCATAAAGGTAAAGTCGAACACGTAGTCGGGATAAATGGTGTTCCACACTGTCTTGAGATAGCGCACACTTTCGTCGGTGTGGTTGCGGTCAATTTTTACAAGAAAATTCCAGTACCATATCGGTTGCTGGAAGAAGACGAAGGGATGAATTTCGTCCTTCATCGTAGAAAAGCAAAAGTCCTTCACCACCCCCACGATGGTTCCACCCTTGAAAATGCCTGCGCTGAACTCTGGTTTAAACTGCCTTCCAATCACTTCCATTGGATCATTAAATCCCAAAAATTTCAGCGCCGTTTCGTTGACCACATATTCCTCTTTCGGATTCTCGCGATTGTAAGGTGCAAAATTGCGGCCCGCGATAATTGGCAGGTTATAAAAGTCAAGGAAATTTGCATCCACAGGCGAGACGAATAATCCCTTTGGAGTTTCTCCTTGGGGATAGTCACTCATCGTGAAATGCATGGCGTCAAGAAATTCCTCCGAAGGAGCCTGCATCGTGCCGGTAACAGAAAGGATTGAACGGTTTTGTTCGGCCTGGTTTTTAAACTGAAAGTACCGGTCTTTCACCTGCGAGTTTAGACTTCCTAACAGAACAACTGGATCGCTACCCGCTCCGAGCCGGTGATCAAGCAGATAATTCCTTTGTTTGGTAAAGTACAGCGCGCAAATGATGAGTACAATGGACGCAGTAAATTGACCGATCACAAGTAGACGTTTTGATCCGGATCGCCTAGTTTGCATGAGTGTTACAAGATTGATCTTTCCCGGGTGAAAGTTTGTAAATGGTTTGACGAGCACCATGAGCTGCGGAAGGGATATTAAAAGTGAACCTGCGACAATGATAACAAGCAGACCAACACCGACGAAGAGGGATTGGCCTTCGATATATCCGGAAGGAAGAAAATCAATAAGACGAGGCAAATTATAATTCAATATAACGAGCGCTGCAAAAGATGCCGCGGTCAGGAGCAGTAGCGATTCAATAAAGAATCCAGCGAAGATAAATCCCAGGCGGGCACCGAAGACCTTACTGATTGCAAGCGCTCGCTTTCTTTTAATAAGAAGGGCCTGACTAAGGTTGATGGCATTGATCAGGGCCAGACCCAATGCAATGAACCCTGCCGCTCCAAAAAAGTAAACAAATTTGATGTCTCCGTTCTTTTCGAGTTCTCGTTCTTTATCAGAACGAAGGTGAATATCAGTAAGCCTTTGCAGGTGCGGCGTGATGGTGGAACGCTCTTGCGACGTTATGTGCTCATTGGCAAATGTGCTGAAATGGTCTAATATGTTATTGGCGGAATTGCCCTCTCGAAGAAGCAGGTAGTTATACGTCCAGGCATCGTTGTAGACCGAATCAGTAGCCATAGACACAAGCATCTGTGGATGGAAGTGAGCGTTCTCCGGAAAATCCCTGAAGATCCCTGTTACCTCGTAGTGGATAAAGTGCTTGTCCCATGTGCCTGTCATCTCGACTGTTTTACCAACCATATCTCGGCCCTTGAAATAACGGTCAGCGATACTTTGAGCGACCATGATCTTTTGCGAGCCCGTGAGCGCCTTTTCCGATTTTCCGGCGATCAGTTTTATATCAAACAGCGTGAGAAAATCGGGGTTAACCATGTATACCTGCCGGGCATCAAATTTTTCTTCGCCGGCTTTTACCGAGATTTTGCCCATGTTCCACAAGCGAGCCATTTTCTCTATGGCAGCAAAATTGTCGGGAAGCAGTTCTATCCATTTTGAATAAGTGCGGGCGACGTGTGAATCGACCCCATCCGGCTGATGTCTTTCAATGGTAAAGCGGTAAATCCTGTCGCTATATTTTCCATCTTGGTCATAGCTCAACTCATGCCCAATCCATAACCCAATAACCATCAAGCTTACAATCCCGATCGTAACCCCGACAAAATTAATCAGCGTATAACTCCAGTTTATCCTGAGGTTACGAATTGCGTATTTGAAGAGATATGGAAGCATAGAATTAGCAATTCAATCAACACATCGCCGAATTGCCGAATCAGACATTGCCGAATTATCGAATTATTTACTAACCTTTCTAAGAAAATTGGACGCAGTCAATACCAGCAACTTCGGCCCTGACCCAAACTGAATGCTTGCCAGATCATCTTTTCCCATTTTTTTGACAAAATTCACTTTTCCCTTGCCATACCTCAGGTGGAAGAGCCCATCACCCGGTTTCAGTTTGCGAAGTTGTTGATCACTAAATGCATCGCCCACATAGTCAGGAAGGGGTGAAATGATTGGCAATTTGTCTTCTTCGGTTTCGGCTTTTTCTTTCTGAGCGGTTGGTTCCTCAGGTGATACGGTCGCCTCAGCTGTGACGATTGTGTCGACCATCAGATTTTGGGGAGCAAATTGTGGAAGACCGATGCTTAGGCGATCGAGCAATTCATGTCTGTCCTTTTTGTTTTCCATTGCATTTTTTAACGCGTCACTCAACACCTCGACCGCTTTTTGAACCGTGTCGATTCTCAGCGACTCATCGTATTCAACCATGCCCAGTTTACTCGCATCAAACGTGACGACCGATCTCAAGTCCTTAACCAGCGCAACCGGCAGACCAAGCGCCTGCCGTATCGCCAATCCGTAAAGTGCATTTTCATTGTTTGCGCTTAAGTCACAAAGGGCGATCTCGCTGTCAATAATCTCCTTTATGGCACCCAACGGGTTGTCATAGGTCGCACTGTCTGCCCGTGTTGGGAAATACCCTGCCGCCCGGCAAGCCGGGACGATCACATAATCGTAGACCCTGTTGAAGTGCCCTTGAGTATACCCTTTTGGTTCGTCCTGCGGCATAATGATAAAACAGCTATGATCCATGGTGGTGTATTTTAGAGGTTATTGGAGTATTCGCAAATGTAGTTTCCTGGATTAACTTATTAAAGTAATACTTTAAATCGGTAGGTCGGTATTCAGTAGGTCAGTATTCGGTAGGTCGGTATTTGGTCGGTAATAATACAGCAATCAACGTAATCAGAGCTTATTTCTATATCATAGACGTTGATGCGATGGCAAAATCAATTTGGGGATTTCTTTCTATCCGCTTCTTCACATTAGTCATCAAACACCCTGAAAAAACAAAAGGGCAAATTCATAAGGCCGGATTTTATTTACAAATTATATCGCGTTGAAACCGACCACAGAAGAAATTGGAGGAGCATATGATGAGATATTCCCGACAATGCTTGGCGTCAATTTAAGTTATAACATGCCTAAAGAAGTTTCAGAAGCAGTACAGGAGAAAATTAAAGAATTTCATAAC
>JBGPGZ010000223.1:0-6948 GCA_041484175.1 Cyclobacteriaceae bacterium
ATCAATGGGTCCATGTTATCAAACAGCACACGGATATTTTCTCCTTTTAACGGTGGAAGAATCTCGATGCTGAAGAGCGTTTTGCCTTTAGCGTTCTTAATATGATCGGTTACTTTCATTCTTCAATGTTTTGAAGTGTTAAAGTGTTGAAGTGTTAAAGTGTTAAAGTGTTGAAGTTATTATTTTGGACCTTTTTTGGTATTTAGATATTTGATTAAACCAAGGTCCAGGGACTTTATATCTTCTGTCAAATTCTGCAGGATTTGAACCCGTTCCTTCGGAAGATATTCTAAGTCCAAGGCTACGTAAAGAATGCTCTTTACTTCGGAAGCGGAGGCGGCAGATATTTCCAGAAATCGAATAAATTCCTTCCTACTAACTCTTCCAAAACCCTCGGCAATGTTGCTCATAGAAGATAGCGCTGCCCTTCTAATCTGGCTCTTAATATCAAAGTCCTTGGACAAATTTCCGCTATTTGTAGACTGATAAATCTCCTTTACCAAAGTTCGCGCCTTTTGCCAACAAACCAATTCCTCGAACTTTTCAACCTTAGCCATATTTACTTTAACACGTTAACACGTTAACACTTTAACACTTTCAGTAAGCCAACACGGGCGAGAGCCACTTTTCAATTTCCTTCACCGTCATACCCTTTCGCTCTGCATACTCATTGACCTGGTCTTTGTCAATGTTTCCCAAACCAAAATATTTCGATTCAGGATGGGAGAAATAGTACCCGCTCACCGCCGAGGCGGGATACATCGCATAGGATTCTGTCAACCGGATTCCCACTTCCTTTTCCGCGTCGAGCAATTCAAAAATGGTTTTCTTTTCGGTATGGTCCGGGCAAGCCGGGTAGCCGGGGGCCGGCCGGATGCCGTCATATTTCTCATGGATCACTTCATCCATCGTCAGCTTTTCGTCCCTGGCATAGCCCCAGAATTCCTTTCTCACGCGGTCGTGCAATAGCTCTGCAAATGCCTCAGCGAGCCGGTCGGCCAACGCCTTGGTCATGATCTCCGAATAATCATCCTGGTCCTTTTTGAATCGCTCGATCAGTTTTTCAATCCCCTCGCCCGCCGAAACCGCAAACATCCCAACGTAATCCTCCTTTCCCGCTGAAGCCGGGGCCACAAAATCCGACAAACAGAAATTAGGTAAGTCCTTTGCTTTCTTGGTTTGCTGACGCAGGAAATGCAACCGCGTCAGTTCCTCTTTGCGATCATCGGCTTTGTAAAGGATCACATCGTCGGTTTCTGTGCTGTTGGCAGGATAAAAAGCGACGACCCCATTGGCCTTCAGGCTTCCGTCTTTCACAATGGTATCCAGCATCTGTTGGGCATCCTTGTAAAGTTTCTTTGCCTCCTCCCCAACGATTGCATCCTCAAAGATCCCGGGATAACGTCCGGCAAGCATCCACGTTTGAAAAAACGGGGTCCAGTCGATATACTTGCGGATGTCTGCCAATGGATACGCGAGGAAAACTTTCTTGCCAAGAAAGGCGGGTTTCGTGAGTTGAGCTGCCGTCCAGTCGATCCTGGTCCGGTTCCTTCTTGCTTCGATCAGCGACACATAATTCTTTGCTTGCTGACGGCTTTCATGGTCTTTCCGGAGCTGAATATATTCCTGTTTAATCTTATGTTGAAAATTTGCACGGGTAGCGGGATTGATCAATTCACTGGCAACCGGAACAGAACGCGACGCATCCAGCACGTGGACCACGGGACCATCGTACATGGGATCGATCTTTACCGCCGTGTGAATCCGGGACGTCGTAGCCCCTCCTATTAACAACGGCAGGGTCATTTTTTCATGCTGCATTTCCTTGGCCACGTGGACCATCTCATCCAGCGAAGGCGTTATCAATCCGCTCAACCCGATAACATCGACGTTGTGTTTTCTGGCTTCTTCAATAATTCGCTCTGTAGGCACCATCACCCCCAAATCAATGACATTATAGTTGTTGCAGGCCAGTACAATCCCGACAATATTCTTTCCAATGTCGTGAACATCACCCTTCACGGTAGCCATCAATATTCTGGCGGCCGGTTTTCCGGTATTGCCACTCAGTCTTTTCTCCTCTTCCAAGTAAGGAGTTAAATAGGCGACTGATTTCTTCATGACACGCGCACTTTTCACAACCTGGGGTAAAAACATTTTGCCGGCGCCAAACAAATCACCTACGACGTTCATTCCAGCCATCAAAGGCCCTTCGATCACATGCAGTGGTTTGTCATACTTCAACCTTGCCTCCTCCGTGTCGGCATCGACAAAATCAATAATTCCTTTTACTAATGCGTGCGTCAATCGTTCCTCCAGGGTCCCTGACCGCCACGCGTCGTCTGCCTCTTTTTTCTTGGCCGATCCTTTCACCGTTTCAGCGAATTCCAGCAATCGTTCGGTGGCATCATCCCTCCGGTTGAGCAGCACATCTTCTACCCTTTCCAGCAGATCTTTTGGAATCTGATCATACACTTCCAGCATGGTGGGATTGACGATGCCCATGTCCATGCCATGATGGATGGCATGGTACAGAAATGCAGCGTGCATCGCTTCGCGAACGAGTTGATTTCCGCGGAAGCTGAATGAAACATTGCTCACCCCTCCGCTGACGTGTGCGCCCGGCAGGTTTTCACGGATCCATTTTGCGGCCCTGAAATAATCGAGTGCGTAATTGCGATGTTCTTCAATGCCGGTAGCAACCGGAAAAATATTGGGATCGAAAATGATATCCTGCGGAGGAAATTTTACTTTTTGGGTAAGGATATCGTAGGCCCTTTTGCAGATGTCGATTCGCTTCTGGTAGGTATCCGCCTGCCCTTGCTCATCAAACGCCATCACTACGGTAGCTGCACCATAGCGCCTTATCAATTTAGCCTGGCGAATGAACTCGGCCTCCCCGCCCTTTAAGCTGATCGAGTTAACAATCCCTTTGCCCTGAAGGCATTTAAGCCCGGCCTCAATAACATTCCATTTGGAAGAGTCAACCATAACCGGAATGCGGGATATTTCCGGCTCAGAGGCCATCAGGTTAAGGAACCTTACCATGGCGGCTTCGGAATCGATCATCCCTTCATCCATGTTGACGTCGATCACCTGGGCTCCGCCGCGCACTTGATCAAGCGCTACTTCCAGTGCTTCGTCAAACTTATCCTCTTTAATTAGTTTAAGAAACCGGGCCGAGCCGGTCACATTGGTCCGTTCTCCAATATTCACAAAATTGGATGCGGGTGTGACGGTAACGCCCTCAAGGCCACTCAATTGCAACGGCCCGTAATTCGTCGTGGAGGATTGGTCGCTCATGAACGAATCAGGATTCACTGGCGACCATAGTCAATGGTCCCGGGACCAACCGCGGCTTATATTTCGCTGCCAGGGAAGCTATTACTTTGATATGTTCCGGTGTTGTTCCACAACAACCGCCAATCATATTCACTAGTCCTTCTTGCAGGAATTCTTCAATCTGGTCACCCATTTCCTCAGGTCCCTGATCATATTGACCGAACTCATTGGGCAGCCCTGCATTCGGATAGGCACTTACAAAGAATGGCGCCTGTTCGTTCAACACTTGCAAATAGGGGCGCAATTGTTTTGCTCCGAGCGCACAATTCAAGCCAACACTGAGCAAGGGTACATGAGAAACGGAAACCAAAAACGCCTCGGTTGTCTGACCAGACAGGGTTCTGCCACTGGCATCGGTAATGGTGCCAGAGATCATGATCGGTACTTTGCGACCGATTTCATCAAACAAATCCTGAATGGCAAAAAGGGCAGCCTTCGCATTAAGCGTATCAAATACCGTTTCAACCAACAGAAGATCGGCGCCTCCGTCCAATAACCCCTTTGCCTGAAGGGCATAGGCCTCCTTGAGTTGGTCAAAGGTAATGGCCCTGTAGCCGGGGTTGTTGACCTCGGGAGATAATGAAAGCGTCTTATTGGTAGGCCCCATAGCACCCGCCACGAACCGTGGTTTATGGGGCTCCTTTGTAGTGAACTCCACAGCAACCTCCTTGGCAATTTTCGCCGACTGGTAATTGAGTTCATAAACAAATTCCTCCAGGTGATAATCCGCCTGAGCCACCGTTGTTCCGCTGAATGTATTGGTCTCGGCGATGTCTGCGCCAGCCTCAAAATACTGGCGGTGAATATCCTTGATGATATCCGGTCTGGTAAGAGAAAGCAAATCGTTATTACCTTTTAGCGGATAACGGTGATTCTTAAACCGTTCTCCGCGAAAGTCTGTTTCTTCCAGCGAATGACGCTGAATCATAGTACCCATCGCGCCGTCCAGTACGAGGATACGCTCTTTTAGAATGTCTTCAATTTTCACTCTTTCTGTCGTTTTTGGTTACGCATTGTCCAGAAAGAGCCCGCAAAGAGTGGCCGCTTATCTTCGCTCCATGGTTGGAGACTGGGAGTTAGCACCAATTTCCTGTCCGTGGTAGCGGATCGGCTGAAGGTTGCTAAGACGTCATCGGGCCCATTCCCTCGGTCTTTCTGGATAAGCAGTGCAAAGAAAAACAATAACTTCATAAAAAAGAAAAATCAAAACACTTATTTTGTGCTGAGGGTAAGCGTTAGCTCTTCCTTTGTTAGCCCTTTCAACCCTGTTACGATCAGCCATTAACGATAAAAGACTCAGTGAAACTTGCCGCCATAGACATCGGCTCCAACGCCATTCGCTTTCAGGTATCATCGGTGCTTGACCAAGGCCCAAGGATTCTGTTCAAAAAACTTGAATACGTTCGTTTCCCTTTGCGACTGGGCCACGATGTTTTTGGAACGAACCGGATCAGCCAGAAGAGCATTGACAAATTCAAGAAACTCATGAAGGCTTATAAGATCCTGATTGAGCTTTACGAGGTTGATGATTTTATGTTCTGCGCCACCTCGGCTATGCGCGAGTCGGAGAATGGGGAGCAACTGGTGAAAGAAGTTTACGAAGAATTGGGGATCACCATTCACATCATTGATGGAAAGGAGGAGGCACAGCTGATCAACCGAGCCATTCATTCATACCTCACCGACAAAACCTATTTGCACATTGACGTGGGCGGAGGCAGTACGGAACTCAACCTTTATACCCACGGCAAAAAGATCAAGACCCGTTCGTTCAAGATCGGGTCGGTGCGGGTTTTGGAGCATCACGATTCGCCGATCATGTGGAAAGACATGGAGAAGTGGATCAAGGACCAGGTTAAGGAGGATTTTGGGAAGGTTACCTCGGTTGGAACGGGTGGCAACATCAGCAAATTATTTGAACTGTCGCTGGTCAAGAGCGGGAAAGCAATGTCGCTTAAGCAGTTGAAAGACATCAAGAAGATGGTTGAGGGTTATTCCATTGAAGACCGTGTTTACAAGCTTCAAATGAATCCCGACCGCGCCGACGTCATTGTTCCGGCCAGCGACATTTATATCAAGGTAATGGAATGGTCCCACTCAAAGTCGATCATTGTTCCGGAAGTCGGGCTCAAGGACGGAATGATGCTCCATTTGTTTGAACAGAATTCGAAGCAAAAGAAGATTGAGTTTATCAATACCGAAGACCAGTCGCATGGCCGCAAGACCATTGCGCTATAACCGTGATCGGTAATCGGTAGGTCGGTAATCGGTGGGTCAGCATTCAGTTAATCCTGTTAATCCTTAAATCCTGACCATCCTGATCGGTAATCGGTGGGTCAGCATTCAGTTAATCCTGTTAATCCTTAAATCCTGACCATCCTGATCGGTAATCGGTGGGTCAGCATTCTGTCAATCCTGTTAATCCTTAAATCCTGATCAATCCTGACCATCCTGATCATCCTGATCGGTAATCGGTAGGTCGGTATTCAGTAGGTCGGTAGATCGGTCAATCCTGTCAATCCTTAAATCCTGACCATCCTGATCCGGATCAGAATAATTTCACATCCATCACCTTATCCCTGGTGATGTTGTAAAACTCCTTTTGAATATTAAAGAGGGGCTCTCCATGAGGCTCCTTTATCACATACGATCCGTCCTCTTTCATCGCGTAGGCGTTGACATTATCGCGAAGGTTATACCGCAGGATATTCATGGCCTGTTTCTTCAGGATGTCTTCTTCCAGCGAGAAAAGCGATTCGATGCGACGGTCAAAGCTTCGCACCATGGCATCGGCACTCCCGATATAAACTTTCGGATGTCCGCCGTTGTGAAAATAGTAAATCCGGGAGTGCTCCAGATATTCTCCAACAATGGAGATCACCTCTATATTCTCACTCAAACCGGGCCGGCCAGGCCGAACACAACAAATTCCCCTAACTACCAGCTTGATTTTCACGCCGGCCTGGGAGGCTGAATAGAGTTCATCAATTAATTCCTTATCCTGGATCGAATTGAGTTTAATAATGACACCGGCAGAGGCTCCAGTCCTGGCATTCTCCGCTTCCCTTCGCACGAGGTTGCACAGTTGAATGCGCATGTCCCGGGGAGAGGTTATCAAATTCTGATAAGAGGAGGGCTGGGAGTGTCCCGTTATAACATTGAAAAACTCGGATACATCGTTAGCGTAAATTTCATTCGTGCTTAGCAGACCGATGTCCTGGTAAAGGCGGGATGTTGTTTCATTGTAATTTCCACTCGAGAGGTGCACATAGCGATAGACGCGGTCGTCCCGTTCTTTTCTGACGATCAACAGAAGTTTGGTGTGTGTCTTTAGACTGCTCACACCATAGATCACAAAACAACCGGCCTTCTGAAGTTTTTGTGCCTCCCGCAGGTTATTCTCCTCATCAAAGCGGGCTTTCACTTCAAACAATACAGAAACGTGCTTGCCTGCTTCGGCTGCTTTTAACAAGGCGGCCGTGATCCTCGATTCCTTTGCGACCCGGTAGATGGTGATTTTGATCGACAGCACCGAAGGATCATCGCTTGCTTTTTCCAACAATTCAAGGATCGGCTCCATCGAATTGTAGGGATGGTGCAGCAGGA